>JBKKCW010000148.1:0-7210 GCA_046712485.1 Candidatus Limnocylindrales bacterium | reverse complement strand
AGCCGTGGATCCGGGATCGGGCTCTTCGCGGCTCGTCGGCTGATGGACGCCATGGGCGGGCGGGTCTTCCTCGAGCCGAACGGCTTCGGGGGCAGCAGGTTCGTGGTGGCGCTGCCCGCGGGCTGAGAACGGGGCGTGCCGGCCCGCCATACACCATCCGGGGTAGCACTAGCGATTGAATCGCCAGTTGGAACGCGCCGCCGCAAGCGCGCTCAGGGTCCGTAGTGCCACCGGCGGTGGCGTATGGGGCTGGAACAGCCTGGCCAGGGTCTACGGGCAGGACGCGCCCTACACTACCCGGGCCTGCTCGGCCCGGAGATGTGCGTAACCCGGTTTGACCACCTCGTTGATCAGGCGCAGCCGCTCGTCGAATGGCGCGAAGGCGCTCTTGAGGGCGTTGATCGTCAGCCATTCCATCTCGCCGAGGCCGATCCCGAATGCCTCCTCGAGCGCCGCGAACTCGCTCGACAGCGTCACGCCGCTCATCAGCCGGTTGTCCGTGTTGACGGTCACGCGGTAGCGCAACCGCCGCAACAGGTCGAATGGGTGCTCACGCACGGACGCGGCCGCGCCCGTGTGCACGTTGGAGGTCGGGCACATCTCGAGCGGGATCCGCCTGTCGCGGACGAAGGCTGCCAGCCGACCGAGCTCGATCGAGCCATCCGAACGGGTCGTGATGTCGTCGACGATCCGGACCCCGTGACCGAGCCGCTCGGCGCCGGCGAACTGGAGCGCCTCCCAGATCGACGGCAGCCCGAACGACTCGCCGGCGTGGATGGTGATGTGGAAGTTCTCGCGGCGGATGTACTCGAAGGCATCGAGATAGCGCGTCGGCGGGTAGCCCTTCTCGGGTCCGGCGACGTCGAATCCGATCACGCCCGCGTCTCGCCAGCGGACGGCGCACTCGGCCACCTCGACCGAGCGAGCCGCCTGGCGCATGGCCGTGACGAGCATCTTCATGACGATGTCGTGGCCGGCCTCGGCGGCTCGCGCCGAACCGAGCATGAATCCTTCCAGGTTGGCGTCGACCACCTCGTCGAGCGTCATCCCGCGCTCGGTCGAGAGCTCCGGCGCGTAGCGGACTTCCGCGTACACGACGCCATCGGCGGCGAGATCCTCGGCGCATTCAGCCGCCACCCGGATGATCGCGTCGCGCTCCTGGAGCACCCCGACGGTGTGGGCGAAGGTCTCGAGATAGAGCTCGAGCGACTTGCGGTCGGCGCCGCGGCGCATCCACGCGGCAAGCTCGTCGGGATCGCGGGTCGGCAGACCGTCGTAGCCATGCTCGGATGCCAGGTCGACGATCGTGGCCGGTCGCAGGCCGCCGTCGAGGTGGTCGTGGAGCAACGCCTTGGGCGCTGCGCGGATCCGGTCTGGCGTCAGCATGGGCAATGCGCTTGTCAGCTCGGCGCGAGCTGAATCTTGCCCTCGCGTGCGACGATCCCGAAGTCCCTCCGATCAAGGGTCAGGACGAGTCCGCCGTTCTGCTCCGCGCAGGCGATGACCGTCGCATCCGCAAACCCGAGCGGCAGGTCCTGATAGCGGTCGATGAGCTCCCGAACGCGGAGAATTCGATCTCCACCGCAATCTTGGGTGAATGCGCCTGATTCCACGTCTCCGAGGAACGCGTCGATGACAGTGGGCATCCGGGACTCGAGCAGATACGTGACCTCGGCCAGGATTCCGACCGGGAGCAGGTACGGCCGGCCAGCGTCATCGAGCGCGGCTTTCGAGGCGCGATGGTCGGGATCCCGGGCGTTCACCAATGAGATCACACCTGACGTATCCAGGGTGATCATCGCGGACGCCAATGGTCTCGCAGCCACTTCTCACTGTTCGCGCCAGTAACGTCCGGATCGGTCCCCAGTCCGATCGACCGCGGTACGGGCGCCTCCTCCGCAGCGAGGTACCGATCGAGCGCCTCTCGAACGATGTCGGCCTGGGCGCGGTGAAGCCGGCTCGCGGCATCCCGCAGTCGGCGTTGGGTATCCCTCGGCAGGTAGAGGGTCGTCTTGTTCATCGGCGCATCCTACCATATGCCATACATTGCCCGGAGGCGACGTCAGCTCAGCCCGAACCGTTCCGTCGCGGTCTCCGCCAGCACCCGCCCGATCGCGAGCGAGCTCGTCGCGGCCGGCGACGGGGCATTCTGGACGTGCAGGATCCGACCCGAGCCGCCAAGGCTGAAGTCATCCACGAGCGAGCCGTCGCTCGCGAGCGCCTGGGCGCGGACGCCCGAGGGCCCAAAGGTGAGCTGGTCTGACCGGATCTCCGGGACGTACCGCTGGAGCTCGCGGACGAATGCGGGCTTCCACCAGTCCCGCCACATCTCGGACAGCCCCGTCCGGAGGTAGCGCGCCGCCAGCCGTCGGAAGCCACCGTACGCGAGGGTTCCGGCGAGATCCCGAACGTTCAGGTCGCGTCGCCGGTAGCCCTCGCGCGCAAAGGCAAGGACGGCATTTGGTCCCGCCCAGACCTCGCCATCGATCCGCCTGGTGAAATGGACCCCAAGGAACGGGAAGCGCGGGTCGGGCACGGGATAGATCAGGCCACGCGAAAGGTGGCGCGCGTCCGGGGTCAGCGTGTAGTAATCGCCTCGGAACGGGACGATCCGGGGCGCATCGGTCGATCCGGCCATGGCCGCCAGGCGGTCGGCGTGGAGGCCGGCGCACACGACCAGATGGCGAGCCACGAGCGGGCCCTTGACGGTGTCGACGACGACCTCGCCTGCCGACTCGTGGATCCCCGTGACCCGTCGGTCGACGTGGATCGCGACGCCCAGGGCGCGCAGGTCGTCGGCCATGGCCAGCGCGACTCGTCGGAAATCGATGATCCCTGTGTGTGGGCTCCAGAGCGCCCGGATGCCCGCGGCGTGCGGCTCGAGCTCGGCGATGCGCTCCCGACCGACCTCTTCGAGGCCGGGGACGCCGTTGGCGATCGCCCGCTCCTTGAGGGCCTCGAACCTCGGCAGCTCCGATTCGTCGAGCGCCACGACGAGCTTGCCGCAGCGCTCGATCGGGATGTCGTGACGCTCGGCGAACGCCTCCATGGCCACCTTGCCTTCGCGGCACAGGGTCGCCTTGAGAGAACCCGGGGCGTAGTACAGCCCGGCGTGGAGGACGCCGCTGTTGTGCCCGGATTGGTGCGTGGCGAGCTCACGTTCCTTCTCGACGATGGCGATCCGCAGTCCCGGGTGCGCGGCGAGCAGCTGGAGCCCGGTCGCCAATCCGACGATCCCGCCACCAACCACGACGAGGTCGGCCTCCCGGCCGTGACTCACGTCGTCACCGGAAGGCGCCCCTGCTCGGCGACGGCGCCGTCACGTCGCGCCGCCTCGGACTCGGATCTCAGCGCCCGTCGCCGCCGACTCGTAGAGCGCCGCGATCGTCCGCGCCTGGCCCAGGGCGTCGTCCCGACCGAGCCGCGGCTCGCTGTCGCCACGGATTGCCGCCCCGACGTTCTCCAGCTCGGCCTGGTATGGGTTCCCGGGATCCAGCCGGATCTCCTCGTCGTTGACGGCAAAGACGCCACGCACGTTGTGCCATGGATCGGGCAGGCGGATCGAACCCTCGGTGCCGATCGCCTCGAGGCTCTCGTGATCGGTCGTGAACCCGGAGGTGAACTCGGCCACTACGCCCGACGGGAACCGCAACACGCCCGTGAACCGCACGTCGACGCCGGACGGGCCGATCTCCTGGGCCCCGTACACGACCTGGGGCTCCTCGCCGGCCAACAGCCGCGCTCCGCTGACGCAATAGCACCCGACATCCATGAGCGACCCGCCATCCAGGTCGGCGCGGAGCCGGATGTTGGCCGGGTTCTTCAGCGGGAACGAGAACGTGGCACGGACGGTCTGCAGCCGGCCGATCCGAGGCAGGAGCTCCAGCAGGCGCCGCGTCTGCGGCGTATGCCGCCACATGAACGCCTCCATCAGCACGAGACCAGCCCGCTCGGCAGCGTCGAATGCGACCGACACGTCGTCGGGCCGGCGCGCGTACGGCTTCTCGCACAGGACATGCTTGCCGGCCGCCAGGGCGGCCATCGTCCACGGATGGTGGAGCGAGTTGGGGACGCAGATGTAGACCGCGTCGACATCGGGGTCGTCGAGCATCGCCTCGTAGGAACCGAAGCTGCGAGGGATCCCATGTTCGGTCGCGAAGGCGGCGGCACGCTCGTCGTCGCGACTGGCGACCGCCACGACCTCGAGCTCGCGCGACAGGCGCGCGCCACGCAGCACCTTCCGGTTGATGTCGCCCGTGCCGAGAATGCCCCAGCGGATTCGATTCATGTTGTCTCCCGTGCACAAAGATCGTAGCGTGACCGGACACGGGGGCGATCGGACATTCGACCGATGGCGTCAGGACGAGGCTGCCTGGCTAGCCGAGCCGACCCCTCGCCGCGGCCAGCGCGTCCGCGACGCGTCTCGGCGCGGTGCCGCCGATCACGTCGCAGCTCGCCAGGGCGCCGTCGATCCCGGCCGCCGCGCGGATCTCGTCGCCGATCCCCTTCTCCGCTGCGAGTCCTCGGGCGGATTCATCCCCGGCGGCGGCGAGTGCCATCCCGACCATGGCGTCCGGAATGACGTCCAGCCCGAGCCCGGCTTCCTCCGCCTGCGCGACGAGCGATCCGACGATGTGATGCGCTGCCCGGAACGGGACGCCGCGCCGGACCAGGGCATCGGCCACAGCGGTGGCTGTCGTGTAACCCTCGGCGGCCGCCTCGCGCATCCGCTGCGCGTCGATCGTCAATGTGTCCAGGACGCCACTGAGAATCCCGAGCGACGCCCCAAAAACGGCCACCGCATCGAACAGCGGCGCCTTGTCCTCCTGGAGGTCGCGCTGGTAACCGAGCGGTAATCCCTTGAGGAGCACGAGCGAGCCCGTCAGCTCCCCGATGACGCGGGCGGCGCGGCCACGAACCAGCTCGGCGGGGTCGGGGTTCTTCTTGTTCGGCATGATGGAGCTGCCGGTCGAGAACGCGTCCGACACCCGAACGAACCCAAACCGCGGGTTGGACCACCACGTGAGCTCCTCGGCCAGCCGGCTCAGATGCACCATCCCGAGCGCCACGGCGGCGAGCGTCTCGACCACGAAATCGCGATCGGACACGGCGTCGAGCGAATTCGCGGTCACCCCGTCGAACCCCAGCTCGGAGGCCACCGCGTCGCGATCGAGTGGATAGCCGGCGCCAGCGAGCGCCCCGGCGCCAAGCGGTGACACGTTGGCTCGCTGGCGGGCATCGGCCAGACGGCCTCGGTCACGCTCGGCCATCTCGACGTAGGCCAGGAGGTGATGCGCGAACAGCACTGGTTGCGCCGGCTGGATGTGGGTCGTGCCCGGGAGCACCGCCGCTCCCTCGCGCCCGGCCAAGCCGACGAGTGAACGCTCGAAGGTGACGAGGTTCGCATCGAGATCGTCGATCGCCCGCCGCGTCCAGAGGCGGAGGTCCGTGGCGACCTGATCGTTGCGGGAGCGCCCAGTGTGGAGCTTGCCGGCCACCGGTCCCACCTTCTCGACCAGCGCAGCCTCGAGATTGAGATGGATGTCCTCGAGCGCGGGGTCCCACGTGACGCTCCCGGCAGCGACATCGCCGGCGAGCGCGGTCAGCCCGGCCACGAGCGCCTCGACTTCGGCCTCGGTCAGGATGCCGGCGCGCCCGAGACCGCGCACGTGCGCAATCGAGCCCGCGATGTCGTCTTCGGCCAGGACCGCGTCGACGTCGATCGAGCGGGTGAACTCGACCATGCGCGGATCGCTCGGCTCGGCGAACCGACCGCCCCACAACCGCATGCCGGCCTCCTCCTACGAATCCCGCGCCATCGTACCCAGTGGGCCGGTGGTCAGGTCACGGTTGACCCTGCGCGTTCGGGGAGGACGACGCGACGTCCCTCGCGCGAGGCTTCGTAGATGCCCGCCATCAGGTCCACGGTGCGCAGCCCGTCCTCACCGGTCACGGCCGGACGGCGGCCGTCGCGGATCGCGGCGACGACGTCGCGAAGCTGGAGCTCGTGGTAGTGGCTCGCGATGTCGACGCCGGCGAGCCCCGCGCGATCGAGTTCGGCCCATGCGTCGAGCTGCTCTTCCTCGCCCGGGATTGTCCACAGGTCATTGCGGGCGATGCTCGGCATGGATAGCCCGGCCACGAAGGTGGATCCGCCATCGGTCTCGATGCCCACGGAGGCGCCACTCGTCCCGTGGACATGGATCCGGGCGTAGAGCCCCGGGCGCTGCGAGTTGCTGGCGATGATCGTGGTCAGTGCGCCATTGGCAAATCGCACGATCGCCACGGCGCTGTCCTCGACCTCGATCTCGGGGTGGTTCACGTTGGCCACCCAGCCATCCACCTCGACGGCCGCTCCGAGCAGCCATGTGACGAGGTCGAGCTGATGGATCGCCTGGTTGACGAGAACCCCGCCGCCTTCGCCTGTGACGGTGCCACGCCACGCATCCATGGCGAAATAGTCGGGGCCGCGCCAGCCGAGCACCTCGACGGTGGCGAGCGCGGGTGCGCCGATCCGACCGCTGTCGATCGCGTCCTTCACCCGAACGGACGCCTCGTACCAGCGGCGCTGGCTGATGATCGAGAGCACGATGCCGGCCCCGGTCGCGGCTGCGAGCATCCGCTCCGCGTCGGCCGGGTGGAGGGCCATCGGCTTCTCGACCACGACATGGAGCCCGGCCCGGGCCGCGGCGACAGCTTGCGCCGCGTGGAGCGGGTGCGGTGTGCACAGGATCACGGCATCCACGCCGCCGCGCTCGATCAGGGTCTCGAGGTTCGGGTCCACGCGCGCGTCGTGTGGCGCCCCGAGCGCCGCCGCTCGGGGCTCGCTCCGGCCGGCCACGGCCGCCAGCCGTGCATCAGGGATGCGAGCGAGCGCGTCGGCGTGGAGCTGAGCGACCTTGCCCGGCCCCACGATCCCGAATCGGATGGTCATGCGGTACCGGGCAGGAGCACGACCTTGACCGCCTCGAGGGTGCCATCGGCGAGCCGGCTGAACAGCTCCGGCCCGTCATCGAGCGGCGCGGTCAGCTCGATCAGCGGTGCGACGTCCACCTGGCCCGTCGCGAGGAGGTCGATCGCCTCCTCGAACTCACCGGCGAACGCGTATGACCCCCGGAGCGTCAGCTCGCGGGTGACCATGTCCTGCATCGGCAGCTCGACAATCGGCGCGGAGTTGCCGATCCAGGTCACGTTGCCGGACGTGCGGACC
>JBKKCW010000147.1:0-6646 GCA_046712485.1 Candidatus Limnocylindrales bacterium | reverse complement strand
GCGTGGCCGTGGGCTGGGGTGTCGGGGTGGCGGTCGGGGCATGTGTCGGGGTGGCGGCCGGGGCAGGTGTCGGGGTGGCGGACGGGGCAGGGGTGGGGGTGGCCGTCGGGGCCGGCGTGGGCTGCGTGCCACCGACCTGGACCTGCAACGTGGCGACGAGCGTACCGCCGCCCTTGCCATTCCTGCCGAGGGAGTATGCCGACACCTCGTGGGCGCCAACGGGTGCGGCCGCGGGGACGGTGATCTGGGCGTTGAAGTCGTTGCGGCTCGTGGCTCGGATCGTGACACCGGTGGTCACGCCATCCCAGCGAAGGTCAAACCAGTCGCGTGCTTCAAAGCCACTGCCGACGACAGTGATGGCGGCGCCGGGAGCGACGGTTCCCTGAACCGTCAGGGTCGGCGTGAACGAGGTAGCCCCGGCTGACAGGAACGGCAACAGCAGTGCCGGTACCAGCAGCAGGATGGGTAGCGTTGCAAGGACATCGCGCATTCGGCGATGGCGCTTGGAGGCGGGCTTTGCCTCTTTGAGGGCGGTGCCCTCGTTGGTCCACTCGGTTCCATTCCAATACATCGATTTGAATCCCTTCGGCGACCCGGCTGACTCGATGTCGAGTCCCGTGGCTTTGCGTCCCCGGTTCACACCGGGTTTGCTATTTCGTGGGGTTCGAACCGCTGAGAGAGCCGTCCAAAACCGCTTTCAGATGCAGAATGGCGGTTGAGGGACCGTCTTCTCTATGGCGAAATCGTCCTTGCAGGTCCTAGCAGGGTCTAAAGTGCTCGGCCCTGTCACCCTCGGACCCGTACCATCGCCGGGGTCTGGACGGGCCGATTGGGCCCTGCACCGCGCCGGTTCGACCCATCGACGGGCCTGGACCACCATCGCCCCTCGACAAGGTGTGCGATCCTCATGCGCGCCGCTTCGCCCTCGTCCTTGAGGATCGATCCGAATGAAGGTCGTGCTCTTCTGTGGTGGGCTCGGGCTCCGCCTCCGGGAATACTCGGACGTCATCCCGAAGCCGATGATCCCGATTGGCGTACGACCGATCCTGTGGCACGTGATGCGCTACTACGCCCATTTCGGCCACAAGGATTTCATCCTGTGCCTCGGCTATAAGGCCGACGTCATCAAGGACTACTTCCTGCGCTATAGCGAGGCCGCGTCGAATGACTTCGTCCTGACCGAGGGCGGCCGTTCGCTCGAGTTGCTGAGCTCGGACATCGAGGACTGGAAGATCACGTTCGTCGACACGGGCATGCGCGCGTCGGTCGGACAGCGGCTCAGGGCCGCCAGGAAACACATCGGCGACGACGAGATGTTCCTGGCCAACTACGCCGACACCCTGACCGATGCGCCATTGCCGGAGTTCATCAACCGGTTCGCAGCGAGCGACAAGGTCGCGGCCTTCCTTGCCGTGCGGCCGCGATACACGTTCCACGTCGTCAAGCTCGCCGATGGCGAGCGCGTCACCGGCATTCAGCACATCCGCGAATCCGATACCCGGATCAACGGCGGGAGCTTCATCCTCCGGCGCGAGATCTTCGACTACATCGCACCCGGGGAGGACCTCGTGAACGAGCCGTTCCACCGGCTCATCGACAAGGGAGCCCTCGTCGGCTATCCGTACGACGGTTTCTGGGCGCCCATGGACACACTCCAGGACAAGCAGGATCTGGAGAAGATGTCCGAAGACGGCGACCCGCCGTGGACCGTCTGGCGCCAAACCGACCCGACGAATCGATGATCAGGCTCACGCCCGAGGCCGACGGCGGCCTCCGGATCGTCTGCCTCGGCGCCCATCCCGACGACATCGAGATCGGGGCGGGTGGCACCATCCTGCGCCTGGCCGCCGACCGCCAGATCCGTTCGGTCCGGTGGGTCGTCCTGAGCGGCAGCGACGATCGGGCTGCCGAGGCGCGCCAGGCTGCGGATCGCTTTCTCGAAGGCGTGGACGACCAGCTGGTCTCGGTGGAGGCCTTTCGCGACGGCCGGTTTCCGGACGCCTGGGGAGCGATCAAGGACGTGCTCGAAGCGGTCGCGCAGGAAGGCCCTGCCGACCTCGTCCTGGCCCCGTGGCGCAACGACTGGCACCAGGATCACCGGCTTGTCGGTGAGCTGGTCTGGACCGTCTTTCGCGACCAGCTCATTCTCGAGTACGAGATCCCCAAGTGGGACGGCGACCTCGCGACGCCCAACGTCTACGTGGATCTCCCGCGCCGGGCCGTCGAACGCAAGGCGCGGCTCATAGTCGAGTCATTCCCGTCGCAAGCCGACCGCTCCTGGTTCGCGCCGGAGACCTTTGAAGCGCTGGCGCGCCTCCGCGGCATCGAGGCTCGGGCGTCAGAAGGATTCGGCGAGGGGTTCCACGCCCGGAAGCTGGCCATCTGACCTAGCCGGCGTCCAGCGCTTGCTGTGCCGCGTTCTCTCCGCTGATGAACGAATGGTCCGTCCACAGGTAGGCCCATTCCCCGAACCGACCGCAATACCGGATTCCCAGTTCGTCCAGGTAGCCGTGGACGATCGGCAGCGCCGTCAACCGATCGTGGTCGAAGATGATCCCCGCGTGCTCGGAGACGTGGACGTCCCGATGGATCACGCGGTCCTCCGGCTGGATCCGGCCGCAGCGGCGGAGGTCCTCGATGACCCTATCGATGTATGACTCCGGAGCACCTTCGAGCGGACGGTACTTCTTGGAGTAGTAGATCTCGCACTGGTACGCGGATGTGCCCGGCGGCGTGTTGGCGGGGCCGAACCGGTGCGGATAACTCAGCCTCGTGATGATGAAGTCCTCGTCGTAGAAATAGGACCACGACACCCCGGATTCTTCGACCCGGTCGATCCCGATGTCGACCGTCACGATTCCGGTCGACGCGAGCGCGGCCGCCGCCTCGCGGACGGCCGCGGGGGCGCCGTCGATCATCGGGATGAGATCGGAGACCGTGATCGACGAGATCAGTGCGTCGTACGTCTCGGTGGCGCCGTTCGCGAAGCGGAGGAGGCGGTCGCGTGGTGAAATGCCGACAAGCTCGTGGTCCATGCGCAGATCCGACGCGTCGTGAATCGGCTTCATGTACGCGTAGAACCCGCCCTCGATCGGGTACCTGAAGCGATCGATGTAGTGGACGCTCGGGGTTTCCGCTTCAAGGGCACCCCGCAGGACCTCTTCCAAGGTCGGCCGGTACATCCGTGGCCCGATCCAGTCGGTCGTCAGGTTGCGCGCGTCCGTCGTGTGGATCTTGCGCGTGTAGGCCATCGGGAACGTCTCCGCGAAGGTGCGGCCGTAGGTCCCCAGGAGCCAGTCCTCGTAGTTTCCTTCAGTGGGAGCCGGATTCTTCGTCGCCTCGACGAAGTCCGCGATACAGGCGACCACGAGATCCGTGGGCAGACCGAACAGGTTGTTCTGCGCCGGGTGCTTGATCCAGTAGCCCTTCCAGTAGTTGTTCACGCCGGCCGGCACCGAGTGGTGGCGATTCCCGATCTGGGCCGCCAGGATCTCCTGGATCCGCGGGTCCTCTGTGAACGAGATGTGCGGGCCGTCATCGAAGATCCAGCCGTCAGGGTGGATGAACGTCTTCGTGTGGCCGCCCGGCTGAGGCCCCTTGTCGAACTGAATGAACGGGGCACCCTCCTGCCGGAGGCGGTAGGCGGCCCCGAGAGCGGCCATGCCAGAACCGAGGACGACGATCCTGGTCATGCGCGCGGAGCCTCGGTCTGCGTGCGCCACCAGTCCACGGTACGCCTCACTGCCTCCTCGTGGGGCGTCAACGCGCTCCAACCGACCTCGTCACGAAGCCGGCGCACATCCGCCCGGATCTCATCCGGCTCACCCGGCGGCAGGGGCCGCGAGCCGAACCGCACCAGCTCAGGGCGACCCGCTGATCGCGCGACCATATCGACCAGGTCGCTGACGACGAGCGCGCTGCCAGTGGCAATGTTGACGGGCCCTTCGACGCCCGAGTCGAGAAGGGCAGCGATCGCCTGGCCGGCATCGCCCACGTACATGTAGTCGCGTCGGTGGCGGCCTTCCGCGGTCGCGACCTCGCGACCGGCGAGCACCGATGACGCGATGTCGCCGACGAGCCGCCGGGCGTCCTCGTTCGGACCATAGAGGTAGAAGAGCCGTGCCCACGCCGAGGACAGCCCGGTCGCGTCGGCAAGCGCCGCCTGGGCCGTCGACAGCGCCACCTTGCTCGCGCCGTAGACGCTCGCCGGCCGCAGCGGTGATGACTCGCTGAGCTCGGCGGGTCCGAAGGCGTATTCGAAGCACGTTCCCAAGGTCACGACTCTCTGGCCGCCGCTCTGTTGAAACCTGCGGACGAGATCGAGGCTGGCCACGACCCAGTCGACGTTGACCGGCGAGGTCAACGTCTTGCCCGGTTCCATGTACCAGGCGGTGTGGACGAGATAGGCCGGCTCGACCGCCTCGACGATTCGGGACCGCTCCCCGGCCTCGAGGAGGTCGCCCACGTGCCAGCTGACGCCGGCTGCTGTGTCGGCCGTCCTGCGGTGGCTCACCGCGTGCACCTCGTACCCGCGTTGCTGCAACGGCGCCAGGCAGTGGCTACCGATAAAGCCGCTGGCACCCGTGACCAGCACCCGGCGAGACATGGTCATCGCCCTATGTCGTAGCGAGCCATGGCCAATTCCGATCCTGTATGGAGACGAGGGCGATCGGACCCTGCCAGTCCACCCCAAAGAACGGGTCGTCGTACCGGACACCGGAAGCCGCGTCTGGCTGGTATCGCACGGTGGTCTGGTAGAAGAGGTCCGTCTCCGGCTCCAGCGTCAGGTAGCCGGTCGCGCACCCGGGCGGGATCAGGAGCATGTTGCCCACCCGGGCGTCGAGCACCGCGTCCACCCACCGGCCGTAGGTTGGCGAGTCCGGCCGCAAGTCGACGGCCACGTCCTGAAGCCTCCCCCGCGTGCAGCGAACCAGCTTCGACTCAGCGTACGGCTCCCGCTGGAAATGGAGCCCTCGGAGGGTCCCGGCGGCCGGGTTGTGGGCAAGGTTCGCCTGCACCCACTCGGCGTCGATGCCTGCCTCCGTGAACTCGTCGCGCGACCACGCGCGTGCGAAGAAGCCACGGTCGTCGTGGATGGGCTCCAGCTCGATATGGAAGACTCCCTGGATCGACGTCGTGTTGAAGCGCACGGTCAGGCCGCGATCGTCACGCCGCCGCCGCTGCGTCGAAACGAAGATCCGGCGTCAACCGGCCCTCGGCCAGCAGCTTCCTGATCTGCGCGATCCGCTGGTAGCGGGGACCCTCGACTTCATCGAGCGTCAGCTTGACTTCGCGGAATGCCTGATAGAGCTCTTCGGCGCCCCGCCTGACATCCCACTCGGTCCGGAAGCCGAGCGCCCGCTCGATGGCCGAGCAGTCGACGCGGTAGTCCCGCGTGTCAGGGGCTGCGTCCGACGCGAGCTCCACCTGGCAGTCGGGGACGACCTCCGCCACGATCCGGGCGAGATCCCGGATCTGGTAGTTCTCGGTCGTCGCCCCGACATTGAGGACCGCACCGCCGACGACAGCGGGGTCGGCCTCGAGGACCACGAGAAAGGCTCGCGCGATGTCGCGGATATGGATGACCGGACGCCACGGGCTGCCGTCGCTCTTGAGCCTGATCCGGGCGGTGGTGAAGCCCCACGCGACGAGGTTGTTGAGCACCACGTCGCAGCGCAACCGAGGCGAGACCCCGTAGGCCGTCGCGTTGCGGAGGGACGTCACGACGAAGGTGTCCGACTGGAGGCGGGCCAGGTCCCCCTCGACGCGGACTTTCGATTCGCCATAGGCCGTCACCGGCCGGACCGGTGAGGACTCGTCGACGAACGCGCCTTCGGCCGCTCCGTAGTTGCTGCACGAGGATGAGAAGACAAAGCGGCGGACCCCGGCCTCGCGCGCGGCCTCGGCCAATCGAACCGAGGCGAGGTGGTTGATGTCGTAGGTCAGGCCCTCGTCGAGGTCCCCCAACGGATCGTTGGAGAGGGCAGCGAGGTGGACCACCGCCTCGATCCCGTCCAGATCGGCCGCGGTGACGTCACGGAGGTCCCGGCCGATGGACGGGACCGGCGCGATCGTCGCCGGATCGCCGAACGTGCAGGCTCGGTACAAATCGGTGTCCAGCCCGACGACATCATGGCCGGCGTCGCGCAGGAAAGGCGCCACGACCGTGCCGATGTACCCGAGATGGCCAGTGACGAGAATGCGCATGGGGCCCCTGGATGATGGGTCGGTGAACGGGGCCGGCTGCGAGTGTCCCCTGTGCGCGCCCGCTCGACCCGTCGTGGCGCGGTACGGTATCACAGCGAATGCCGATCAACCGCCGACGACGATTTTCCTGCCTGGCGCGATAGGCAGTCCGAACGCCGCTATCATCTGCGACCACAACCTCGCAACCGCCCGCCACGCGTCGCGCGACCGCGCATCTTTCATACCCAGGATGCACGTGCCCACGTTCCGATTCACGGTCTTCACACCAACGCGAAACCGGGCGGAGACGCTGCACCGCGTCTACGACAGCCTGAGCGCCCAGACGTTCCGGGACTTCGAATGGCTGGTCATCGACAACGGGTCGACGGATGGGACGGCCGACCTCATTGCGGGGTGGCAGCGGACCGCCGAGTTTCCGATCCGGTACATCCCGCAGGAG
>JBKKCW010000146.1:0-3646 GCA_046712485.1 Candidatus Limnocylindrales bacterium | reverse complement strand
GGGTTGGATTTGGCGTGGGTGTAGGTGTCGGGGTCGGGGTTGGATTCGCCGTCGGTGTCGGCGTGGGTGTCGGGGTCGGCGTCGGCGTGGGCTCGTCGGTCTTGAGGTTGAAGCAGAAGTCGATGTGGCTCAGCGCGTACGGCGTGTCGCCATTCATCGGCGCCTGCAGGTTGGCATCCCAGTTGTCGCTGGCCTCCTCGTAGAAGTACACGACGACCGAGTCGGGGCCCCCCTTGACCGCCACGGCGGCCATCTGGATGGTCGCGAGACCAGTCGCGGTCAAACGCCAGTCGAAGGTGTCACCGTGTACGAAGATCTCGACTTCACCATTCGGTCCGTACACGCCGTCTGCGACGGGCTCGACGCGGAAGGGCGGGAGATTGGCATCGCAGATCGGCGGACCACCCTGCCATGCGATTGTCTCGATGCTGTTGGCATTCGGCGCGGTGCCAAGATCGTCATGCCCGAAGACCTGAACAGGCACAAGCGCCGCCGTGGTCAGGGTCGCGACGACGAGCCAGGAGAGTCGGCGCGCCAATCGGGCACGCCTGCGCGAAGAGTCGTTCATATGCAGATCCCCAAGATGCGGTGGACGGCCGACTGGCCTGGATGATGAAACTGCCGACCCGTGAGCCCCCCAATGAAGCTCCCACCCGGATCGAGCCACGGAAGAATTGCACATCCCTGGTACTCGGTCCAGTACGTTCTTCGCCGTAGACGTCACCGGACCAAACCGGACCGCACAACGACCCCAAGATCCTGTTGCACGATCGCACCGAACCGGTCCTGGCCCCCTGGTACGGATACCCCATGACCCGTGCGGCTACCATGTCGCCCCATCCATCCGCGCTCCCTGGAGACCTCAGTCTTTGATTTCGCCAACACTGCGCCGGCTCGTGCTCGACGCCATCGACCGCGCCTGGACCCGCGCGGTGGACACCGGGGCTTTGCCGCGGCTGGCTGCCGATCTACGCCCCAGGATCGAGGTCGAACGACCAGCGGATGCGGCTCATGGAGACTTCGCGAGCAACCTGGCCATGAAGCTGGCGCGACCCTATCGGATGGCCCCACTCGCGATCGCTTCCGCACTGGCGGCCGAGCTCGCGAACGAAGGGGCGGCTAACCCGCGCGCGACGCCCATCGCCAGCGCGGAGACCGCGGCACCCGGGTTTCTCAACATGCGCCTCGCCGATCACGCCCTCGAGAACGCGATCGGTGTGGCTCTGAGGGCGCCCGAGGCGTGGGGACGCGTCGCCCCGATCCGACCCCGAACGGTCAACGTCGAGTTCGTCTCAGCCAATCCAACCGGTCCCCTCCACATCGGTAACGCGCGCGGGGCGTTCGTCGGGGACCTGCTGTGCCGGGTTCTGGAAGCAGGCGGCCAGCGGGTGACTCGCGAGTACTACTTCAACGACGTCGGCGGCCAGATCCCGAACCTGGGCGCGTCGATCGCCGCGATCCGCCAGGGCCTGGAGGTGCCGACGGACGGCTATCACGGCGACTACGTCGGGGAGCTCGCGGCCGCCGTGCCCGACGACCTGTGGGCGGAGGTCATGGCTCCCGGAGCGGACGTCAACGGGATCCTCGGTCACTGGGCCGCCTTGCGCGTCCGAGAAGGCATCGAGCGGAGCCTGGCGAGCCTCGGCGTTCGGTTCGACGTCTGGACGACCGAGGCGTCGCTTCACGACGGCGGCTGGGTCGATCGGGCAATCGAGCGGCTTCGGGCGGCCGGCCATGTCTACGAACAGGACGGTGCGATCTGGTTCCGCTCGACCGACTTCGGCGACGACAAGGACAGGGTGATCATCCGTTCCAACGGCGAGCCGACCTACTTCGCGGCCGACATCGGGTACGTGACCGAGAAGTTCAGCCGTGGCTTCGACCACTTGATCTATGTGTGGGGAGCCGATCACCACGGCACGGTCGCCCGGGTCCGGAATGCCGCGACGGCGATGGGCTATGACGCGGACGCCATCCAGATGCTCCTCTATTCCTGGGTGCGCTTCGTGCGCGGCGGGATCGAGGTCTCGATGTCCAAGCGCGCGGGCGACTTCATCACGCTCGACGAGCTGCTCGGCGAGATCGGTGTCGATTCGGCTCGCTGGTTCTTCGCGTCGAGGTCCGTCAACACCGGGATCGACTTCGACATCGAACTTGCCAAGAAGCAGTCCAACGAGAACCCCGTCTACTACGTCCAGTACGCCCACGCCCGGATCGCATCCATCATCCGCAAGGCCTCCGACGCCGGGCTGGCGCCCGCGGCGGACGTGGCAGGCTGGCTGGCCGCTGCGCCGGAGGCGGCGCTGGCGCGTGCAGTGACCAGGTTCCCCGAGGTGATCGAGGACGCTGTCGAGGCGGAGGAGACCCACGGGATCACCGCGTACGCGACCGAGCTTGCGACAACCTTCCACGCCTTCTATCGAGACGCCCGGGTGGTCGATACCGAGGCGCCCGACCGGTCCGCGGCACGGCTGGCGCTGGCCGTCTCTGCCCGGACCACCCTGTCCAACGCACTGGGCTTGCTGGGCATCTCCGCCCCGGAGTCGATGTAGCCCTAGACGCCGGTTCCGCCGAGGCTGATGTCGAGCGCGAGGAGGGTGGCCGCGTCCGACGCGACCAGGATGATGACGCTCTCGCCTCCCGGCGACGAGACCTGGGCCGGGTCAGCCAGGCCGTCGGCAGCGGTCTGGGCTGCGTCGGCGAACTCGGTTGCGTCGTCTGCGCTGTCCCATCTGGTGTCAAGGACGACGCCCCAGGCGCCGTTCGGGCCCTCCACGACAGCGAGCCGATCGCCGCCCCAGCCGGCCGTCGCTGCCGCGGCTTCGTCTGGGTCCACCCCGGACTCACGCAGCCAGATGCCCAGCTGGAGCTCGCCAAAGGTGTCCTCGAGCGGCACGGACCAGCCATCACCGAGCTGCGAGGCGAGGTCCTCCGGAAGGTCGACGGGGATCGGCTTCTCGTCGGCTTCGAACTTGTCGGGGTGCAGAATCTGCTCGGTGGAGCTCGGCATTCGATCGTAGAGGTCGTTGACTGCTAGCCAACCGCCTTGTGCCTGGAATGCCTGGACGAAGGTCAAGCCCGTCGTGTACGGGAAGAAGAGCGTCTCGCGGAGGATGGCTGGCATCCGCTCGAGGAGCGCTGCCGTTTCCGGATCGTTGCTGAGCGCCAGCATCTCCGCGAGATCGGTCAGGTCGAAGTTCTCGACGCCCCACAGCGTCATCAAGAGGCTCGCATCCCCTTCGTAGACCGCTTGGCGAGCCAGGATTCGATCGGTCTGGTCGAGGATGCCGTCCTGATCGGTGAACACAGACGTGTTCTGGTCCTGCAGGGCGTGGTCATATTCGTGGGCGAAGGTGACCCGCTCGTTGACTCCGGGCAATCCGGTCTTCGACACGATGTAGAGCGTGTCCTGATCGTTGCGATAGAAGCCGGCCACGCCGCCGCTGAGCAGATCGAGCGTCAGCTCCCTGAGGTCGGCGTCCGCCGGGATCAGCCCGAGGGCCGTGTACAGCCGATCGTTGGCAGCCACGTATGCGGGCGGTGTCTCTTCGTCGAACATGTCCGTGATCATCGTTCGGAGCTCGGCCTCGTCGATGATCTGCCTCGCGACATCCCGCTGCGGCTCCAGGCCCCGGATGGCGATGAC
>JBKKCW010000145.1:0-3998 GCA_046712485.1 Candidatus Limnocylindrales bacterium | reverse complement strand
CGGGCCACCCAGACGCCACGCCGGGTGGCGCTACCCTACCCAACGGCTCGATCCTTGCCCATACGCCACCCCGGGTGGCAGTTGGCGGCTATGTCGGGTGATCCTGACCCATACGCCACCCGTGCGTGGCACTCCGGTAACGCGGCACGCTTTCGGACCCGGAGGCGGCCGGCGACTCGCTGCCTAACGCCACCCCGGGTGGCAAATGGCAGGAACTGCAGGCCGGACATCGAGATGACCGGGGCACGCAGCCAGGTCGTGACCGCGACGCCGCGAGCCGGAAAAGCCGACTTGTACGTGCGGTCGAACGCGTCGACTCGCCGCCGAGCTGTGGTCGAGTCGCCGACGACCAACAGGCGCCCGACGGTTCGACACGGCCAGCCCCGATCCTCGGCAAGTCTTCGGGCCAGGCGCGTCTTGCGATCGAGGGCATGGAGCATCGCCTGAGAATCCGGCACCACCGACTTGACTTCGACGACGAGGACGGCGGCGGTCGGAGGATGCAGGGCGAAGACGTCGATCGAACCGCGTTCGCCCGCGACCGAGAACGACGCCTCGACGACCGTCTCCCAGCCGAGGCGATTGAGACGGGTGACAACCGTTTCCACGAGTCCGGCGTGGGCGGCGCCGAGCAGTCGATCAAGGCCTTCACCCTGCCATCGGATCTGCACGTCGACGGTGGCGCCCAGCCCATCGGCAACGCGCCGAATGGTGCCGAGCTGGACGCCGTCGAGCTGGCCGGATTCGATCTTGCTGATCAGTTGCCGCGAGAAGCCGACGCGCGACGCGAGATCGGCCTGGCGCCAACCCTTGCGGATCCGGAGCGCCCGGCAGGCACGACCGATTCGAACGACCTCCACCGGACGAGCATGACGCCGGGAGCGTATCCCTGGCTTATCTCGGTCAACGCAAACAGCCGGTCGCCGAGGATTGCGCGGCAGCGAGGGCCAGGTTCGGGAATGCGTCGTGCATCGGAGCTGTCACCGGGCCGGCTGGATCAGGAGACCTGGTGCACCTGGAGCGCCCTTCTCCGTGGGTGGGGCACAGGACCGGGTGCACCTGGGGCGCCCACCTCGCGGTGGGTGGGGCATTCTTGCCGCGGAATGATGACGCGGCGGCGAGGTAGGTGTAACACTCGGACCTAGCGGCCAGCGCCGTAGCGCGTCACCCTTCGAACGCCATAAGCCGAGGCTTGGATGCCCACCCTCCTCGACCTCCTCGCGGACGCAGTCGACCGATACGGCGAGCGTCCCGCGCTCAGCCTCCGCCACGACGACGGCACAACAACCACGTGGACCTACCAGGAGCTGGACCGGCGGTCGCGGATCACGGCTTGGCGACTTCGAGCCCTCGGGCTTGCGCCTGGCGATCGCCTCCTCACGTGGTCGCCATCGTCCCCGGAGCTCCCGGCCGCCTACTTCGGGGCGATGCGAGCGCGCCTGATCATCGTCCCGCTCGACCTGCGGATGTCGACCGACGCCGTCGAGGGCATCGTCCGGTCGTCGGCTGCCCGGCACCTGATCCTCGGCACGGGCCGGGATGCCCCAGATCCACGCGAGGCCGGTCTCGGGAGCTTCCCGACCACAACGGTGGAGGCCCTCTGTGCCGAACCGGACGAGACCTTCGCGAACGACTGGGAAGCGCAGCTCTCAGCAGCGCCGCCTCCCGCGCCCGACGAGGTCTATGAGCTCGTCTATACCTCCGGTACGACCGGGACGCCGAAAGGCGTGATGCTGGCTCATGACAACGTGCATGCATCCATCGACACGTTCCATCGGATCGTCCCCGAGATGGAGCACCGGCTCGTCTCGTTGCTGCCACTCTCGCACCTGCTCGAACAGTCGGTGGGGCTGTGCTACGCCTTGTCGGTCGGCGCCCACGTGCTCTACGTCCGGAGCCGGAACCCGCGCGTGATCTTCGATGCGCTCCGCGACCAGCGGGTGACCTCGATGGTCGTCGTCCCGCAGGTGCTCGATCTGTTCTGGAGCGCCATCGAGCGTGAGGTTGGCAAGAGCGGCCGGACCGCGGCGTTCAACCGCCTGCGCGGGATCGCCCGCCATCTTCCGATCAGGTTGCGCCGTCTGCTGTTCCGTCGCGTCCATGCGCAGCTCGGCGGACAGTTCCGGCTCTTCCTGTCGGCTGGAGCCTTCCTGCCACCCGCCCTGCAGCAGGGCTGGGAGGACCTTGGCGTGACGGTCCTCCAGGGCTACGGCGCGACGGAGACCGGAACCGGTTCGTGCACGACGCTGCAGGACCATGGACTCGGGACGGTTGGTCGGCCGCCGCCCGGGATCGAGATGCGGATTGCCGATGACGGCGAGGTCCAGTTCCGTGGCCCGACCCTGTTCAGGGGCTATTGGAACGATCCGGCAGCGACCGCCGCCGCATTCACGGCCGACGGCTGGTATCGCACCGGCGACATTGGACGCCTCGACACAAAGGGGCGCTTGATCCTGTCCGGACGGTCGAAGGACATCATCGTGCTGCCCAACGGGTTCAACGTGTATCCCGAGGATATCGAGAACGCGCTGCGCGTCGCGGGCATCCGCGATTCCGTCGTGGTCGAGACACGCCCCGGCCGGATCGAGGCGATCGTCCTGTCCAGCGCCGCGGCGGCGTCGGCCGGCGCCGCATCCCCTGCCAGTGACGAAGCGGACACCGCGGCGCTGCGGTCAAGACTCGACGACGCGGTCAAGACCGCCAACGCCGCCCTCGGACCGAACCAGCGGATCCACGCCTGGCGGCTCTGGCCGGACGATGACTTCCCAAGGACCCACACACTCAAGATCAAGCGCGCGCCGGTCCGCGCGTGGGCGACCGCCGACACCGTGCCGGCCGCCGCCGGAACCGCGCTCGAGTGAGTCAGCTCGCGATCGGGTAGCCCACGCCGAGCGTCTCGAGCACCCGTTGGATCTCGGGGGCGGCGGGGTCCCTGGCCGCGCCAGGGAGCCATTCGTACAGGACCACGGTCGGCCCCACCTGGCGGAGGACGTGGACCGTGCCCTCCGGCGCCTGGACCCGGCCGGGACCGCTCGCGAGATAGCGCTGCTCCTCGGCCGCGGCCTCTGATGCGCGGGCCGCGTCGCTGAACTCGTAGACAACGATGTAGCCGCGGGTCGGGTCCGCCGGGAGCGTGACCTGGAAGACCGCGCGAGGAGCGGAGGCCAGCAGCGGGGACTCGGCCGGGCGGATCGGTACCTGCGCATCGGCGAGGACCAGGTTTGCCGTGGCCAGCGCGCGCACGAGCTCCGCCCGAGTCTGGTTCACGGTCGGCGACACGGTCATGGCTGGCCGGGTGGTGGCGGCCGGCGCGCTGCCCACTGGCTCGCCACCCGGGGCGCAGGCGCCCAGGAGGACGGTCGACAAGGCGAGCGCGACAACCCGCCTCAACCCGGTGGCCACGAGAAGGCGCGTCCCCCCATCAGGTGGATGTGCAGATGGTCCACGCTCTGCCCGCCCCACCGCCCCACGTTCGTCACCAACCGGTAACCGGCGTCGGCAATGCCCTCGGAACGCGCCAGATCTACGGCCACGGCGAAGATGCGCCCGAGCAGTGGCCCGTCGGTCTCGCCAAGATCGGCGGCCGACGCAATGTGGCGACGCGGCTGGATCAGGATGTGCGTCGGGGCCCGCGGTGCGATGTCACGGATCGCGATCACCAGGTCGTCGTCATGCAGACGCGTGGATGGGATCTCGCCGCGCACGATCCGGCAGAACAGGCAGTCGCTCTCGTTCACCACAACACCGGCTTCGAGCTCATCAGGAAGCCGAACGAGCCGACCACACCGGCCATCAGGTATGACAGGTAGCGCTGCCGTCGGGCGCGCTCGATCCAGGCTCGATCGTCGGTGGAGGCCCGGATCCCGACGAGCCGGCGCAGACTCGGACGCTGGATGAAGAACGCGATCGCGAGATTGACGAAGTAGATCGTCAAGGCCACCAGGAGCCAGGGCTGGCGGATCATCTCTGGGCCCAGGATCGCAAGGAGCCCGGCCCCG
>JBKKCW010000144.1:0-6224 GCA_046712485.1 Candidatus Limnocylindrales bacterium | reverse complement strand
TCGTCCGGGTGCGAGTCCATGCAGCTCTGCAGCCACTCGAACGAGGCCGACAGATGAAGCGCGCTGCGACGGCTGGTGCCAGGTCCTGGCCCGTGTTCTAATGGCCGGGTCCAGTGCGAGGGTGGAGGGAGGTCGGCGTGGCGGACAATTCGAAGATCGAGCTGCTACGTCGCGTGCCGCTGTTCGCGCAATGCGGCGGCGAGCCGCTCAGCCTCATCATGCGGCTTGCCGACGAGGTCGACGTGGCAGATGGCTACACCCTGATGCGCCAGGGCGACCTGGCCCACGAGTTCTTTCTGATCGTCACTGGCAACGTGCGCATCGAGCGCGACGGACAGACCGTCAGCACCCTCGGCCCGGGCGATTTCCTGGGCGAGATCGCGCTTCTGAGCGAGGGCCGTCGAACCGCGACCGCCGTTGCCGAAGGACCAACGAAGCTCCTCGTCATCACCCACCGAGGCTTCAATTCCCTGCTCGATTCGTCGCCGGCGATCCGGACGGCGATCCTCAAGGGGTTGGCGGATCGGTTGCAGACCCTGGAGCCGAACGCTGCCGGCTGAGCCCGGTCAGACGACCTCGCGCCGCCGCAGGTCGGCGATCTCCGCGGAGGAATAGCCGAGCTCATCCAGGATCGCCACGCTGTGCTCGCCAAGCGTCGGAGGCGGCGTCCGTATCGTCGCCGGCGTGCCATCGAGCCGGAACGGGATGCCTGCCTGGCGGATGACGCCCCACGCGGGATGGGTCTGCTCGACGGTCATGCCGAGCGCCACCGCTTCCGCCGAGCCAAACGCCCCGACGATGTCGTTGATCGGGCCGCAAGGGATCGAGGCCGCGTCGAGGACGGCCAGCCAGTGTCGGGCGCCCGCCCCCGCGAAGCGTTGCGCGAGGATGGGGCGGAGCAGGTCCCGATGCACGACCCGATCGCCGTTGGTCGCGAACTGCCGATCCTTGGCCAGTTCCGGGAGCCCGAGCGCTTGACAGAACCGCGGCCATTGACGCTCGGAGCCGACCGCCACGACGATCGGATTGTCCGCGGTCTCGAACGACTCGTACGGGACGATATTGGGGTGGGCGTTGCCGAGCCGACCGGGTGACGTCCCGGTCACGAACGCGTTCTGGGCCTGGTTGACGAGGCTCGCGAGCGTCGCGCCCAGGAGCGAAATGTCGATGCGTTGACCCGCGGCGGCGGCTTGCCCGATCACCTGTCGATCGCGCCCGACGAGCGCCGCCAGGACGCTGACGGCACCAAGCATCCCCGTCGCGACGTCGCTGATGGCCACGCCGACTTTCGTCGGCTGTCCCCCCTCGGCATCGGATACGCCCGTGATCGACATCAAGCCGCTGACCGCCTGGATGACGAAGTCGTAGCCGGGCATGTCGCCCGCCGGGCCATCGCGCCCGAACCCTGAGATCGCGAGGTGAACGAGCGACGGGTTGAGCCCCCGCAATCGCTCGTCGTCGAACCCGAGCCGCGCGAAGCCACCGGGCCGGAAGTTCTCGACAAGGACGTCGCCGCGTTCGAGGAGCCGCCCCAGGACGGCCGCGCCGGCGGTGGTCTTCAGATCGAGGCGAAGGCTCCGCTTGTTGCGGTTGACAGCGAGGTAGTACGCGGCCGTCCGCTGACCGGCCCCTTCGCCGACCCAGGGTGGACCCCAGCCGCGTGTTGCATCCCCACCAGGTGGCTCGATCTTGATGACGTCCGCCCCGAGATCGCCCAGGAGCATCGTGCAATACGGACCGGCAAGCACCGTCGAGCAGTCGACCACGCGAAGGCCGTCAAGCGGCCCGGCTGAGGGTGCCCGGGGCGCGGTATCCATCGTGGCGCGATGGTAGTCGTCACCGCGGTGACGCGGACGGGCTGGAGCTAGAAGCCCTCGAACAGGGCTCCGGTGAAGTCCTTGAGGAGCGGGCCCTTGTCTGCGCTCAGCGGGAGGTCGGGCATCTCGACCTCATCGTCTATGGCGGGCACGATCCAGTCGATCTGTTCGCGGTTGACGACGACCGCGCCGACTCGCCGACGCTGGCGGCCAGCGGCCGACCCGAACTCGATCCAGGCGTCGGTGAGGGGCACCATCGGCTTTCGGCGACGGATCGCCTGGACGGGATCGGCGCCCGGCAGCGCGTGCAGGTAGCCGCGGATATGGTACGGACCCATCTGGATCGCGACCGGATGCGAGCGGGTGCGTTGCCGGCGATCCTGGTTGCCGCGCGGTCCGGTCGCGTGGACCAGCAGCAGCTCATCGCGGTGGACGAGCACTTCCCTGGCCTCGACGGCATGTTTGTCGGCGAGGCCCTCCACGAGCACGTCGACGAGCTGATACTCGTCGTGGTCGTTGAGCATGTCGGTCAGGCGGTCCGACGACAGGTGCACGACCCCGGACAGGATGCAGTCTTCGCCATAGGCGACGAACTCGACCTGCTGGCTCGGCTTCCTGGACTCGCGGGGCTGGACGGCGACAGAGGTTTCGGTTGCGTCGCTGCGACCGAACACGACACGGAGGCGACGTCCGAGACTTTCGATCATGCGTAGATCGTCGGGCCGGGTCCGGCCGATGTACAGCCGCCCGGAAGTACCTGTCGGGACGAGCCGGTGACCTTACGCACCGTGCGCCGCGGGTGAGGTCCCAGATCCGGCATGACCCGAAAGTAGGGCCGCCCGCACCAAGTGGCCTCGCGAGGCGGGTTGGGGATTGTCGAGTGGTGCGGGCGTGCGCATGGTGCCGGGTCCGCGCGGGGCTCAGGCCGGCGTGGCGACCATACGCGTGGGGCCTTCCGGGAACTCGACCGGGCTGGGGACGACCGCCTCGACCCAGTCGACCTGTTCGCGGTTGACGATGACGGTGTCCACCGTGATCTCGCGGCGCTGGTCGTGGATCGTGTATTCGATCCGGACGTCGGTCAGCGGCACCATCGCCTTGCGGCGGCGAAGGGCGACGACGGGATCTGCACCGGGGAGGGCGTGGAAGAAGCCACGGACCTTGTAGGGACCCATCTTCAGGGCGAGACACTGGGGCATCGTCCGATGGCGGCGATTGGCATCGCCGCGTGGACCTGACGCGTGGACCATGAAGATCTCGTCGCGGGGGACGGCGATCTCGTCGTCGAGCTCGAAGGGTGCGATCTCGTCGAAACGTTCCACGACAAGCCCCGACACCAGGTATTCGTCGTGATCGTTGAGCATGTCGGTCAGCCGATCGGCATCGAGGACGGCACGGCCCGACAGGACGCACTGCTCGCCGTACGCGACGAAGGCGACCTCGTTCGGCGCCTTCCCGGCCAAAGCAGGTGGCTGCTCATGGCTCGAGCGTCCCAGACGCAGCCGGCGCGGCAATCGATCGATCATGGACGCAGCGTGGGGGCGTCCGGCCGCCACCGAAACTGCCCGATAGTACGGCCCTGCGCTAGCATCCCTGGACCATGCCGAACGACACCCCGGGACACCGGCCGACCCTGATGACCGTGCATGCTCATCCCGACGACGAGACGATCGGCACGGGCGGCACGATGGCCAAGGCGGTCGCGGCCGGCCACCGGGTGGTCCTCGTCACGTGCACCCGCGGCGAGATGGGCGAGATCGTGGTCCCGGAGCTGGACACGCCCGACAACCATCGCCGCCTCGGCGAGCTGCGAGCGGCGGAGCTGGAACGGGCGATGGCCCAGCTTGGTGTCACCGAATGGGAGAACCTCGGCTACCGCGACTCGGACATGATGGATCGGCCCGGCAACCGCGACCCACGCAGCTTCTGGCAGGCCGATCTCGACGAGGCCGCGCGGCGCCTCGTCTGGCTGATCCGCCGGTACCAGCCGGACGTGATCACCACGTACAACGACTTTGGCGGATACGGCCATCCCGACCATATCCGCACGCATGACGTGACCGTCCGGGCGTTTCCCCGTTCCGGCGATCCGGCCTGGTATCCGGAGCAGCTCGCACCCGAACACGGCGGCAGCGGGCCGAGCGCAGACGCCGGCGGCCTGGCGCCCTGGACGCCATCCAAGCTCTACGAACAGGCGATCCCGGCCTCGGTGCGCAAGCGGACGGAGGAGGCGATGGCCGCGCGCGGCGAGAAGAGCTTCTGGGCGCCGCCGGACGACGCCACGCCTGAACAGATCGCGGAGATGGAAGCGTTCGCGGCAAAGATGCTGGTCCCGGACGAGGCCATCACCACCTGGGTGGACACGTCGGGCGAGCCGCTCGAGGCGAAGTGGCGCGCCATGCACGAACACGTCACCCAGCTCGCGGACGACTTCCCGTTCTTTGCGATCGGTCTGGATGGCTGGCGAGACGGCTGGGCGAAGGAAGCGTTCATCCTCCGCGAATCCCGTGTCGAGACGGTCACGCCCGAAACGGACCTGTTCGCCGGCATCGTGTAGGTCACCAGGGCAGCAGACCCTTCGACGCCGAGTAGACCTGACCCATGACCACCTTGCCGTCGCCGGCCGGATCGAGGAAGTTCGGCTGGGCCCGATCCAGGATGATGTGCGGCCGCATCCGGGCCTGGACAAGGTCGGGCCCCTGGAAGGTCAATTCGAGGGTGATCCCCTCCATCGTCGGCTCCGACCAGGTTTGATCGAACACAAAGTTGCCCAGGGCGTACCAGATGGGCTTGCCTTCGTAGACCTCCATCGCGGCCGCCCAATGTGCGTGGTTGCCGATGACCATGTCCGCACCCGCGTCGATGATCGTTCGTGCCAGACGCTGCTGGTCAGCAAAGGGCTTCGCGCGATATTCGGTTCCCCAGTGCGGGAAGACGATCACGACGTCCGCGCCGGCCTTGCGAGCGGCCTTGATGTCGGCACGCACGACCGACGCCGTCAGGGGCGCGCTGCCGATCCGGTCGGCGCCCGCGTGGTAGTAGCCCGCGATCGCGTCGTAGCCGAGCACCGCCACGGTCAGCCCGCCCGCTTCCAGCATTGCCGGCTTGCGCGCGGCGGCGAGGTCCCTGCCGGCACCGGAGACCTCGATGCCGCGTTTGCGGATGTTGACGATCGTCTGGAGGAGCCCCTGCCCACCAGCATCGCGGATGTGGTTGTTGGCAAGCGAGAGGTAGTCCATCCCGGCCGCTGCAAGCCCGTCGACGAGAGCGGGATCGGCGGAGAAGACGGTGCCGCGAGTGTGCCAGCGCGGCCGGTCGGGTGCCGGGTTCTCGAAGTTGGCGATTGCCAGGTCCGCGCCATTGATGAGCTCGCGGACGGCGCCCGCGTGTCCGGTCCGCTTCGTTCGCGGCAACTCCCAGCCAAACGATGAGCAGCAATACCGGCTGGTGATCTCGGCCGTGCCGCCGTCGAATGGAAAGTCGGCCCCTTTGTGCTCGATGACGAGGGTCTTGTACACGCCTCGGTCGAGCAGGATGTCGCCGCCGGCGAACAACGTCCACGATGCGGCTGCGTCGAAGTCGTCAGCGGGCGCCGTCGACGCGAGATCGGCGAAGAGCGGCCAATCAGCTGGCGCGGTCACGCGATCGACGCCGAACAGCGCGTCACCACCCCAGGCCAGCGCGCGTACCGGCGGCTCGACGGCGTCTGCCCGCAGGAACGCGAGCCGTTTCCGGGACAAGGCGAGATCCGAAGCGAGCTTGGTGGCATCCCTGGCCAGGATCAATCGGCTGGCGACTGCCGGCCGGGCGAGACCGAGCTCGGCGAGGATGGCGTCGGCCTCGGAGGCCACGAGCTCGAGCGCGTCGTAGCGACCACTCGTGCCGGCCAGGACCTTCCGGACCTCCCCGAGGTTCGTGGACGACTGTGGCGCGCGGAAGTTCGTTACAGGGACGATCGCCACCCGGACCGGGGCGGCGGGCGATGGCGAAGGCGTCGCAGACGGGGATGCCGGGGCGATGCCGGACGACGGGGAGGTGCCTGCCGACGACGTCGCAGAAAATCCTTCGGGGGACGCAGAGAACCCTTCGAGCGACGCCGCACCGGCGGCTGGAGGCATGGACGGTTGGCCCGTTGCTGCCAGCATGAGGGGCCCGGCGAGCGCCACGAGCACTGTCATGAGCAGCGCGACCGCTGCCAGTCCCAAGGCTGCCCGGAGCGGGCGCATGTTCACGGGACCGATTTTGCCAGACGTCGACATGGCCACCGCGATCGAGCCGATGGATGAGGAACGCCCCGTCCGGGCGGGCGGACGGGGCGTAGGAAAAAGCGTTGTGGCGGACCCGACCGGATTCGAACCGGCGATCTCCAGCGTGACAGGCTGGCATGTTGGGCCGCTACACCACGGG
>JBKKCW010000143.1:0-3218 GCA_046712485.1 Candidatus Limnocylindrales bacterium | reverse complement strand
GTCGTGCCGGCCGCACGTATCTCGGATCGGGTCGGGCGCAAGAAGGTGATCTATGTGAGTTGCGCGGTCGGCGCCATCGGGCTTGGCCTGGTTGCCGCGGCGCCGTCCTTCCCGGTGGCGCTCGTTGGAACGGTCATCTTCGGCCTCTCGACCGGGATCTTCCTGGCCGTCGACTGGGCGTTGATGACCGACATCATCCCCAAGGCCTCGTCCGGGCGATACATGGGCCTCTCCAACGTGGCGACTGCGTCGTCCGGGGTGCTGGCGGTCGCTATCGGCGGCACCCTGATGGACGTGGTCGGCGGCGGAGCCGGGCCGCGCGCTGCCCTGTGGCTCGCCGTCGCGCTCTTTGGCGTGGGCGCGGTCTTGCTCCGCCCGGTCGACGAACGCCGTCGTGAGGACTTCCCTCCGCCCCTCGATCCCGAGACGCTGGCGTCGATCCCGCCGCCCGTGGCCGAGGTGGCTCAAGCCGACGCTGGATGAGGTGGCGGCGCCGGTTGACGCCGGCGCGCGGCTGACCCCGCCGGCGCGCGGCAGACGCCGGCTCGCCTCTCCCGGATGGGATAGCCATGCGCCACCGGCGGTGGCACTAGCCAGCAATGGGCGCAGGCCGGCATCCCTATCGCCACCTGGGGTGGCACGCACGGGGGAATTGGGAAGACTTGCTGCCACCGGGTTCGCTACGGCCACCGATGGTGGCGTATGGGGAGCGGCCGCGCCCGAGCGCCTTGCCCGCACCATGCCCGGACGGGGGGCTGGCCCGCAACAACTCCGGCTATCCAGGCAATCGGTTCGATCTCTTCTACGTACCCGGCTCGACGCGCGTGACTACTCCCAGCGTGGGCAACCTGAGATGAACTACAACGACGGGCGCGTCACCCAGGTTCGCAGGCCACCGGCCGCGCGCCGCCATGTTTCTGGTCGGATCGCCATCAGCGGATCCTGTGCCCGATACAGCCACGGGATGAATGCCCACAGGTAGACCAGGTAATCGAGGCGGATCGGGCGCGCGCCAAACCCGAACAACGTCTGGAGCTGGATGATCGTCAGGGGCAGCGTGATCAGGCTCAGCGCGATCGACACGGCGAGCCAGACGAGCCCCCACGCCCTGGTTCGCGGTGCCAGGATCAACCAGTGGACCACCGGGATCCACTTCATCCACGTGGCCAGCGCCCAGAGCAGGCCCCCGAGTCGCGGACCCGTGAACTGCGCCGCCCACAACATGAGCGTGAGCTGCAGGTTGATGTTGCCTGTATCGAGGTTCGCCCCGAACGGGAACCCGAGGAGTGCCACGCTCACCGCGGTGGTCAGCGGTCGGCGCCGATAGGCCCAATCGATCGTCCAGAGCAGCAGCAGGATGGTACCGACACGCCAGGCGAACCAGGCGACGTCCCAGGGCAGCGCCGCCCACGGGGTGAACAGGGGCAGCATCCACGGCGCATAGACGTAGGGCAGGAACGGTCCCGTCGGGTGATAGGGATCGCCTCCATTGATCCAGATGCGCACGCCCGCCCAGTAGGCGCGTGCATCGGCGCCGCCCGCGTCGCCGCGAGCGATCATCCCGGACAGGACGAACGCGAACGTCACACTCAGGAGGACGATCGCGAGGATCCGGCGACGATCGTGCAGACGCGAGACTTCGCGCCGGAGCGCCCGCCGGAAGACGCCGGCTCGGCGGCGGGTGCCCCGGTCGACCATCTCGCCCAGATCGACGACGACGCGCCCGCGACAGCGGGCGCTGCCGCGCGTGGGACGGAGTTCCGGTGGCGGAGGATCGTCCATCGCGGGCGCATTCTCCCACGGCCCGTGCGACCCTCGGCAGGCTGCCCCCGTCCGCCGGGCTATGGAAGCTTTGGTCCCTTGGATCGAGCGTCATCCCGCAAACGGCTCCTCGCCTCGCGCTCGGCGGCCGTTTGTTGGCGATTCGCGGCAACGGACCTGCGATTGAGAATCGACTGCGCACGCAGCATGGTGCTCCGAAGCCGCGCCATCGAACCCTTCAATCGCTGAGCACGAGCCGTCGCATAGGCCCGTGTTTGCGACGGAGTGAGGTGGTCTGCGGCCGCCTCCGCACGGTCAGCCGATGCTTGGTCGACATCGGACGCAGCCTGGTCCGCATCGGCGCTCGCTTGGTCGGCCGCTGAGGCTGCCCGACCGATGTCCGACTCCATCTGGTCGGCGTGGGCAGCCACTTGGTCAGCGTCGGACAGCGTCTGGTCCGGGCTGAAACCGTGGCGTAGGCGGTCTGCGCTCATCCCGATGCCCCGACGCCCGTGACTGGGTCGATGGGCCCAGGACGCGACCATGAATTCATGCGCATCTCCTCGACTGGACGGACCCGAGTATGCGCCCGACGGCCGACAACGGCCAGGTCCTCAGCAAGCACAAGTCCGCACCAGCCGCTGACGGACGGACATGCATCACCCACCCCGGCAACGTCTGGCAACGTCCGCGTCCGCTATCCTCTCGTGAACCCACGGGAGCCGCCATTTCTGTGTCTGATGGAACCGTCATCATCATCGGAGGCGCGGAGGACAAGGTCCGCGACCGCGTCATCCTGAGCCGCTTCGTCAGCCTGGCCGGTGGCCGCGATGCAACGATCGCGGTCATCAGCACCGCGTCGTCGCTCGGCCTCGAGGCGGGGGAACGCTACCGGGGCGTGTTCGAGGAGCTTGGCGTGCGCAAAGTGCGGCCGCTCCACGCGGTCACGCGTCCGCAGGCCAACGACGAGAAGGCCGTCATGGCGGTCCGTGATGCCACGGGCATCTTCCTGACCGGTGGCAACCAGCTCCGGCTGTCGTCCACGATCGGGGGCACCAGGCTGGCCGACTCGATCCTCGACCGGTTCCAGCACGGGGCGGTCGTCGCCGGCACATCGGCGGGCGCCTCGGCCATGTCGAGCCACATGATCGCGTTCGGGGCATCCGGGGCGACACCCAAGCACCGGATGGCCCAGATCGCCGCCGGGCTTGGCGTGTTGCCCGGCGTGATCATCGACCAGCATTTCCAGCAGCGGAACCGGCTCGGGCGGCTGCTGAGCCTGATCGCCCAGAACCCGAGCCTCCTCGGGCTCGGAGTGGACGAGGACACCGCCGGCGTGGTCGGCCCCGATCACGTCATGGAGGTCATCGGTCGCGGTTCGATCACGGTCGTGGACGGCTCGCAGTCCGAGACCGACGCGTGGGAGATCCACGGTCATCGACCGCTCATGATCTCAG
>JBKKCW010000142.1:0-2903 GCA_046712485.1 Candidatus Limnocylindrales bacterium | reverse complement strand
TGCCGCATCAGGTCCATGGCCAGCTCTGACCGACCCAGAAACGCGTAATTGCACGCCAGCCAGATCGGCGTCCAGGCGTACCTGGGCCAATGCTTCATCACGAACTCGAGCCGCTCGGTCGACGCTTCGAACTGCCGGCGCTTGAACTGGACCCAGCCAATGGCATCGTGTGCGTAGGGACCGGGATCCAGGTCAAGCCAGGCATTCGCAAGGTCGGTGGCTTCATCGAACCGGCACTGCCCGACGAGGAAGAGCCCGTACTCCGGATGGGCACGAGCGTCGCGTCGCTTCGCCTTCATCGAGCGCTGAAACGCCGCATCGGCAGCCTGCCAGTCGTACTTGAACAGCATCAGCCAGCTGCCCATGACGGCGTGTGCCCATTGCAGATCGGGGCCCTGCTCCAGCGCGAGCTCGACCTCCTGTCGCATTGGGTTGGCAAGCTGGGGACCAGCCACCAGTGCAATCCTGCCCAGCGCGGCAGCCATCCAGGCGTGAGCTTCCGCGAAGACCGGCTCCATCTCGACGGCACTGGCGAATTGCTCCAGGGCCTCCTCGAACTGGCTCTGCCCGAACAGCGCGACACCGCGCAGGAATCGATCGTACGCGACAGGATCGACCGAGCGACGGGCCCGCTGCGTGAGGCCCCGGTGCTCCTCGCCCGTGAGTGTCGCCTCGACCTCCGTCGACACTGCGCGGGCGATCTCCGAATACACCGCGAAGACATCGCGGATGTCGCGATCGAAGGCATCGGCCCAGAGGTGCTCCTCGGGCTCGACGCGCACCAGCTGCACGACGACGCGAATGCGATCGCCGGCGCGGAGGACAGATCCTTCGAGCACGGCGTCAACGCCGAGCAGGTCAGTCAGGGCGCGGAGCGGACGATCCGATCCCTTGAACGCGCGGACGGACTGCCTGGAGACCACCCGCAACCCCCCGATGCCGGACAGCTCGGTGATCAACATCTCGGTCATGCCGTCGGCGAAATACTCATCCTGCGCCCGCCCGGTCAGGTTCTCGAGCGGGAGAACCGCGATGGAGTCGATCGCCCTGCGGTTGCTGCTCACGGGCGTGGGGATGGACAGCGCGCTGCGCCTGTCGAGGATCTTCGCGTGCATGGCCTGGGTCTCGGGTGATGGCTCAACGTCGTACTCGTCGCGCATCAACCCGACATAGCGCTCGTAGGTTCTCAGCGCTCCTGCTCGGTCGCCCAGGCTGTCGGCCAGGACCAGCAGGCGACGGAGGAGCCCTTCATCCGTCGGCAAGAGCTCGACGGCCTGCTCGAGCCAGTGAATCGCGTCCACGATGTTTCCGCCTGCTTCGGCGGCGTCAGCGAGGGCGGCAGCCGCCTTCCAGGCACGGCGCTGGAGGCGCCAGGCCTCGCTCTCCTGCCAGCGATCGAAGCCGCTTGCGTACCCGATCACCAAACCGCGGAGGAAATCGCCTCGATACAGGCGCAGGGCCGCCTCGAGGTCGCCCTGCTCGAGGCGCTCCTCGAACTCGACCGCGTCGCACCAGAGACCCACCGGATCGACACCGACGAGGTCGTGACCCTGCACCAGCAGGACCTGTCGCCCGACATCGCGGCGGATCGCGTGGAGTGTCTGACTCAAGGCATTACGCGCGCGGTCCTCGCTGTCCTCCGGCCAGAAGACGACGAGGAGGCTGTCTCGCCGGTGCATGCCGCGCGGCCTCGCTGTGGCGAGGTACGCAAGCAGCGCCAGGCGTTTGGGCTGAAGGTGCACGCTTCGTTCGGGCGACCCTTGCGCCCGGACCTGGGTCACACCGAGCGTGCGCAGTTCGATCATGCAGCCCGCCTCTCCCAGCTGACCAGGCCGGTCTTTCGTCGTCTGGCAAGACACTACACCGGCCCTTACCGCGCGAGTAAGGGTTCATCGCAAAGAGCGGTGACGAGCCCTCCCTAAGGTGCGGTCAGCCGGTTGACCACGACGCGGCGCCGAAGGAGTCCAACATGAGCGTTCAGCGGAACTCGTTCGCGAGTCGCACGTTCGGCCGGCTGGGCGCCGCCCTGATCGTGGGCGCGCTGGCCGCCTGCTCGGCCGGGTCACCAGATTCCCCGACCCCGGCCAGTCGATCGAGCGCGCCCATGGCCCCGGGATCGCAGTCCCAGCTCGCGACGTCCGAGCCCTCACCGACAGTCAGCGCGCTGGACCTGGCAGCGATCGTGATCCCCCACGACTCCCCACCGCGGGGCATGACCCTGTCAAGCCAGGAAGCAGCGCGACAGGTCCTGGATCGGCTCCCGCTCTCTCCCGACACCGCCGCCCGACTGAGGGCCCAGGCAGGCTTCGTCGATGGCCGCTCAACCGCCTTCGCCGGTTCCAGCGAGGACTTCGAGGCATCGAGGAATTTCATTCTGACGTGGGTCGCACGGTACGCCTCACCGGGAGCCGCCGAGGGCGCCTTCTCGATCTTGCTGAACGAGCTCCAATCCGAAGACCACTACGGATGGGGCATCGGCGCGGACGCCGGATTGGGTGATGAGGGCACGTGCCTCGAAGGAGACAATCCGCAGCTCGGCGGGTTGCACGAGACGATCTGCCTGTGGCGCCACGGTCCGCTCGTCATGATCGGTGGTGGCGGAAGCAAGAATGAGACGCCCATTCAGGCGGATGCCAAGGCAATGGACACGCGCGCCGATGCGCTGGTGCCGTGAGATCCCCTGAGTCGTCAGTCACGCCCTAGGAGAGGTGGTACCGCATACCGGATTCCCAGTGAACCGTTTCATGCGTCTCAGCCGCGTTCACATAGTCCAAGGCGAGACGCATGGGACGCATGAGCCAGGACCGATAAGGGCTCCAATAGGGGCTCTCGCAGCATGTGCTACTGTTAGCACATGCGATCATCCGGCATCCGGGAACTCCGGCAGCGCGCCAGTGAGCTGC
>JBKKCW010000141.1:0-7679 GCA_046712485.1 Candidatus Limnocylindrales bacterium | reverse complement strand
GTCCTCAAGCCCGAACCGGAGCTGCAGCACGCGGCGCTCTCGCCCGGTCAACGAGTCGAGCACCGCCTCCACCTGCTCTTTGAGGAGCTGATGGGACGCCGCCTCGGCCGGCGCGAGTGCCCCGCGGTCCTCGATGAAGTCACCCAGGTGCGAGTCCTCCTCCTCGCCGATCGGTGTCTCGAGCGACACCGGCTCCTGCGAGACCTTGATGATCTCGCGGACCTTCTCCGGCGTGACCTGGACCTCCTGGCCCTTCGACATCGCCTCGGCGATCTCCTCGACCGTTGGTTCGCGGCCCAGCTCCTGGAGCAGACCACGGGACACCCGGATCAGGCGGTTGATCGTCTCGACCATGTGGACCGGGATGCGGATCGTCCGGGCCTGGTCTGCGATGGCCCGGGTGATGGCCTGCCGGATCCACCACGTGGCGTACGTGGAGAACTTGAAGCCCTTCTCGTAGTCGAACTTCTCGACCGCCCGGATGAGGCCGATGTTGCCCTCCTGGATCAGGTCCAGGAACGACATGCCGCGCCCGATGTACTTCTTGGCGATCGACACGACCAGCCGCAGGTTGGCCGACGTCAGCTGTTCGCGCGCGTCGCGGCCGATGACCACGATCGTTCCGACTCGATGCCGCAGCTTGGTCGACAGCGGCACCTCGGGATCGAACCCCATCTGCTTGAGCAGGTCCGCGTCGTTGCCGGCAGTGATCCAGCGCTCGAGCGCCGGGTAGGCGACTTCCTCGCGGGTCCAGTCCCAGATTGCGCGAAGCCCAACGTTGTCGCGCGAGTCGAGGTCGCCGTTGTGCACGGCCAGGAACGCCCAGTCCATCAGCGGCAGGAACGTCTCGGGCTTGGGCGCCTCGTTGTAGGCGTGGACAAGCTTCTTGGCCTCCCTGAGGCGCTCCTTGGTGCCATCCGATTGTGCGTCCCGACCAGCCTTGACCAGGTGGAAGTCGGGCGTCGGCACGAGCAGGTCCGCCGCACCGGGATCGCTGAGCGCCTTCCTGACGAGCTCGTGTGCCTCCTCGCCGAACGGCAGCCGATGCTGAAGCTTGGTCGTTCGCGTCTTGCGCTCGGTATCGTGGAGGGTCCATTCGTGGAGCGAGAAGATGCCCTTCCACGGCGCCTCGACCATCTGCTCACCGAGCTCGATCGCCTTGGCCAGCACGACCTCCTCTTCGGCCGTCAGCAGGGCGACCTTGCCGATCTCCTTGAGGTACATCCGGACCGGGTCGTCGATCCCGATCATGTCCGCGGAGATGGCCTCGAGCTCTTCGGCGGTCGGTTCTTCGACGACCTTCGGATCGAGCTTCGCGGGCGCGTCGCTGGGCAGCTTGGCCGCGGCAGCTTCGGCGCTGTCGTCGGCGACAACGATGATCCCGACGTCCGCACCGTCGCCGGCGTCGGGCCCCAGATCGATGTCTTCGTCCTCGTCCTCGTCATCGTCGTCGTCGGCGACCGCGACGCCCGTCGAACGCGATGGGCGCAGGCCGGCAAGCTTGGCCTCTTCGAGGTCAGCCTTGGCGCGGCGTGGCCGCGACAGGACGGCCTCCACGAGTTGCTTGTCCAGCGGGTCTACGGGCATTGCTACCTCCGGTGGCTGGTGAGCAGCCGGGTCTGGTCTCGGCGCCGATCGAGAGACAGGCGCATTTCATTGATCTGACGTCGTTCGAGCATCAAGCGCTCGATCTGTTCGCGGTCGGCGGCACGTTCGGCCTCCCCCTGGGCGGCCTCGTTGTAGTCGCTGCGCTCTCGCAACTGGTCATCCTCGAGCTCGATGAGAAGACGTGCGACTTCGTAGTCGAGTGCCGGCGCTCCGAGCGTCCGAGGGTCGGGCCCGGGCTTCGCGACGAGGGCGCGGGCGAGGGCGGCCGTCTCGTCATCGAGCGCGAGCAGAAGCTCCTCCCACCGAAACGGGGGATGGATCCCCGCGTCGTTCGGGGCCCGCTGGAAGACGATGGCACGGAACAGCTCGCGGGCAACGGTGCTCGGGAGCTGGTCCGGTCCGAGCTCGTTGACGACCCGGAGCTGCTGGTCGGGCACGAGCAGCATGAGCCGGAGGAGTTCGGCCTCCACCGGCGAGATCGCGCGCAGGATGTCCCGGATCGGGAGCGCGTCAGGGGATGACAGCACGGCATCCGCGGTGATCCGCGATTCGCCCTGGCCGGCGCCAGCACTCCCCTGCGCGGACGATCGCCCTTGGGCGATCGGGTTTCGATCGGGCCGCTCGAGGATCTGTCGAAGCGTTCGTTCCTCGACCCCGGAGACGCGATGGACCTCGCCCATCGCCTCATCGCGACGCAGCGGATCGGCGATGTTGCGGAGCGCCGGCAGGACGGACTCGACGAAGCCGATCCGCCCAGCGCTCGTCTTGAGGTCGAAGCGACCGGCGTAGTGGTCGATCAGGTACTCGACGAGTGGCTTGGCCTTGGCCACGGCCGTCTCCCACGCCGCCGGCGACTCACGGACGACGTCGTCGGGATCCTTGCCGTCAGGCAAGCGGGCGACGCGAACGTCTTCGAGCTTTACTCCCGACGTATCGGCCTGGAGTTGCCCGATGAGACCGGCGAGCGCCGTGACGCCGAGGGTTCCGGCCTTCTCCCCGGCAGCATCGACGTCGTACGCCAGCGCGATCCGGCTGGCGTACCGAGTGAGCAAGGCGACCTGACCCGGGGTGAGCGCCGTCCCGAGACTGGCCACGACGTTCTCGAACCCGGCCTGGTGGGCCATCAGGGCATCGGTGTAGCCCTCGACGATGACCGCCTGCCCGCTCTTTCGGATCGGACCTTTCGCCTTGTCGATCAGGTACAGCGTTCGACTCTTGTCGAACAGCGGCGTGGCCGGGGAGTTCAGGTACTTGGGCCCGTCACCCGCCAGCAGCCGCCCGCCGAGACCGACCGCGTGGCCGTTCTGGTCGCGGATCGGGAAGAGGACGCGGGAACGGAACCGGTCGTAGACACCGCCACGGCCGCTCTGCCGCGGCGACGCGAGGCCCACTTCGACGAGCTCGTCCGGGCGGACGTCCCGCTTGGTGGCAAGCGTGCGGGTCATCTGGTCCCAGCCGCCGGGCGCCCAGCCGAGCTGGTGCGTGGCGATCGTTTCGTCGGTGAACCCCCGGCCGCGGAGGTAGTCGAGGGCTTCCTTGCCCGCCTTGGAGTGAAGGAGCACGGCATGGTAGAAGGCGACGGCATGGTCCAACACCTGGCGGAGTCGTGCCCGGTGCGCGTCGTCGCGCTTGGAGCGCTCGTCGATCTCGACCCCGGCTCGGGTCGCCAGGCTCCGCAGGGCCTCGGGGAACGTGACGCTGTCGCGCTGCATGACGAAGCTGAAGATGTCGCCGCCCAGACCGCAGCCAAAGCAATGCCATGTCTCGCGGTGCGGGGTCACGACGAAGGACGGCGTCTTCTCCCCGTGGAACGGACAGAGGCCCTTGTAGGTGGTGCCCGCCTTCTTCAGGCTGACGGTCTCGCCGACGACGTCGACGACCGACAACTTGCTCTTTACTTCGGCTGCAACACCGACCGCCAAACAGCGCCTCCAGGACCCGGACATGCCTTTGGGCCTGTCAAGTCTTGACAAGCCCAAGTCACCGCAGTATGCCCCGCGACGACTCGATTTGTCAAGACCTTGTCAATACTCCAGTGGAGTATCCCGCCGTGAGCCTGCAACGTGGCTGCTGCGTCCCCGAGGCCACTCTCGCGTCTGGCTGCAGGGCTCCTGCCGCTAGTGTCGAGCTAATGAGGCTTCCCGATGCCGGGGGTCCACCGTGCACTGCTGAGGAGAATCATCATGGGAGAGGCAAAGACCGGCAAGGCGTTCGTCCAGCACGAGTTCGACGAGGCGATCGCGATCCACCGGGCGATCGTTGAAGCCGAGGAGCAGCTGAGCAAGTCGCACCCCGCGCCCGAGGCGAAGCGGGTGATCAAGGCGGAGCTCACGAAGGACCAGAAGTTCCTGCGCCAGCTCGAGAAGCTTGGTGCCCGGCACGGCGCGACCGGCAAGGTCGAGGAAGTGGCCGGCAGCATGCAGCAGCTGATGCAGGAGACCACCGGGCATGCCTCGGAGGCGGCGAGTGAAGCCTACGAAGCGCATGCCGTGCTTCTCAGCCTGAAGCGAAAGCAGCAGGATTCGGCGGCCGCCATGCTCAAGATCGCCCGAGCGCTCAAGGACACCGAGATGCGCGATGCCGCAGCCACGTTCGGCAAGGCCACCAAGGCGGGTGCGCAGGATCTCGCGGATCAGCTCGCGGCGTTTGCCGTCACGATCGCCGCTCCACGGACGGCACGGAGTCGCACCGCCAAGGCTGCTGCCAGTCGATAGCCGGCGCCCAACCCCCGCGACATAGGAGGAAAGCATGTCCCGCTTCGAACACGTCATCACGGTGGACGCACCGCTCCACGAGGTCTACAACCAGTGGACCCAGTTCGAGTCGTTTCCGTCGTTCATGGAGGGCGTCGAGAGCGTCGTGCAGCGCGACGATCGGACGCTGGAATGGACGGCCTCGATCGCCGGCCAGCAGCGCAGCTGGACCGCCGTGATCACCGATCAGACACCCGACACACGGGTCGCCTGGAAGAGCACGTCGGGTACAGATAACGCGGGGGCCGTCCTGTTCCAGGCGATGGGCGCCGACAAGACCCAGGTCACGCTCCACATCGACGTCGACCCGGAGGGCGTCATCGAGAACATCGGAGACAAGATCGGCGCCGTCGACCGCCGGGTCAAGGGCGATCTCGAACGCTTCAAGGAATTCATGGAATCGCGCGGCAAGGCAACCGGCGCATGGCGTGGCGAGATCCACGGCACGGAGGTCCGCGACCCGGCCCTGTCGGGCAGTGGAACCCGCACAGGGGGAACTGACGAGGCCTGACGACCTCGGGGGGCTTGCTTCGCCGGGCCGGCGCTCTTCGCCCGGGCGGGCGCTCTTCGCCCGGGCCGGCCTCGCAGTTCGCGGGGCCGGCCTTTTCGCGCCTCGCCGGGCCGGCCTCGCGGTTCGCTGGGCCGGCCTTTCGCGGGGCCGGCCTCGCGGTTCGCCTCGCGGGGTCGGCCTTCCCGCGCCTCGCCGCGCTTCTCATCGAACGCCGCTCATCGCCGACAGGCGCACATCGATACCTGCGGACTGTTACGCGGCGTAGAGGGCCGAATCGGACGTTGCCGGCCGGCGATTCGAACCGGGCTGAGCGTGGATTCTGCGCTGCTCCTGCTCGATGGGGGCCCTGGCGCTCCGTAGTTGTCTGTCCGTGCCGATCTGCGGCAACCTGTCCAGAGGGGCAACCTGCCCAGACGAGCCGCCGGCGTCGACAACGTGTCCGGGAATCACACCTGGCTCCTCGATCTCGTGGCCGCGGTCAGGTCGGTTGGCGCCGGCGCGTGCCGGCACGTACCGTAGACGCTGGCGACCGTCGGCCAGGCAGGGATTCCGGCGTCCTGTCGTGCGGTCGTCGAGCGCACCCGTCACCGCCGTCACCCTCGGAGAAGCGTTCAGCATGACCACGGATCCGGCCCTCGCCTCCCCCGGCCGCGAACCCGCGACCGTCCGCGTGGCGATGTGGAGCGCGCGCCATCGCTGGCCGGTCGTCGTGCTCTGGTTTGCGGCAACGATCGGGTTGTTCGTCGGGAGCATCGCCACGGGCGGCATCGATGCGGGCGAGGTCGATGCCGATCCGAACGACCGGCAGCTCGAGGCCCGCGAGGCCTACGACGTCTTCAACGCCGGTGGCACGAACGACCCGTTTGAACAATTCGTGATCGTCGTCGGCGGTGGATCGTCTGCCACCGGCGACCCCGCCTTTCGGTCGGCCGTTGGCGAGCTCGTCGATGACCTCCGGGCGGCCCGGGTCGACGTCGATGGAACCTCGACGCCGACATTCGACCAGATCCCCGATCCGTTCGAGGTCCCGCCAGAAGCTGGCCTCATCGCCCCTGATGGGACGGCCGTCCGCATCGTGACCCGGGTAGCGGGGGACGACGAACGAGTCCAGGCGCTCCTCGAGCCGGTCCCGGCGATCGTCGATGCCACTCGCGCAGCCCATCCGGAGCTGAGGATCCATGTCGTCAGCAGCACGTTCATCAATGACGACATCAACGAGCTGATCTCGACCGGTCTCGACGATTCGCTCAAGGTGACCCTGCCGCTCACCTTCATCATCCTGCTGTTTGCGTTCGGGGCGATCGCGGCTTCGGTCGTACCGCTCGTGCTGGCCATGACCTCACTCGTCGCGGCGTTCGGGATGCTCGGGTTCTACAGCCAGCTCATCGGGCCGGTGAGCCCCAACGCGACCCAGTTGATTGTGCTGATCGGCCTCGCGGTCGCCGTCGACTACTCCCTGTTTATGATCACGCGCTTTCGCGTGGAGCGACGCAACGGCCGCGACCGGGCCAAGGCGATCGAGATCTCCAGCAGCACCGCCGGACGCGCCGTCTTCTTCTCCGGCCTGGCGGTGATGATCTCGCTGGCCGGCCTGGTGACGCTGGGCGTCTCGCTCTTCACGTCCATGGCGATCGGGACGATCTCGGTCGTCCTGGTCTCGGTGATCGGCAGCCTGACCTTCCTGCCGGCGACGCTCGCGATCCTTGGGGATCGGGTCAACCTCGGGCGGCCGTCGACGTGGCTGCCACGGCTGGCTCGCTGGCTCCCGCTCGGCCCGGTCAGCGGTCGGGGGCACGCAGCGATCAAATGGCTGGACCGGCGCGCCGACCGCGGGGAGGGCGGCGGCTTCTGGGGCCGGCTCGTCACCGCGGTGATGGCCAAACCAATCGCGCTGACCATCGTATCGACGGCGGTCCTCCTCGCGGTCGCGTCGCCGGTTCTGCACCTCCGCACCGGGGTCACGGACATCACCGCCTTCCCGGACACGATCGACGGGGTTGCCGGGATCAGGCTGCTCAACGAGAAGTGGCCGGCGGGCACGGAGCTCCAGCTCGCGGTCGTCGTGACCGGGGCCGACATGCCCGAGACGCAGGCGGCGATCGAGCGGCTCGAGGTCGAAGGTCTCGCGATCGACGGGCTCAACCAACCGGTCTCGGTGACACCGTCGCGCGACGGCAAGGCGGCGCTGATCTCGTTCACGATGGCCGGCAGCCAGAACGACGAAGCAAACTGGAACCTGGTCCGCCAGGTCCGAAGAGAGCTCAACCCGTCGGTCTTTGGCGGACTCGCGGGCGTGCGGACGTACGTCACAGGTGATGCCGCCTATGCGCTGGACGTGACCGATCTCTACGCGGACGGCATCCCGACGATCTTCGGTTTCGTGCTGGGCCTATCGTTCCTGCTGATGCTCGTCGCCTTCCATTCGATCGTCATTCCGATCAAGGCGATCCTGCTCAACCTCCTGTCAACCGCGGCGGCGTACGGCGTGCTTGTGCTCGTCTTCCAGGACGGCTGGCTGGCCGAGCCGCTCGGCATCACGCCAAGCGGGGTGATCGAGAGCTGGGTCCCGTTATTCATCTTCACGATCCTGTTCGGACTGTCGATGGACTACCACCTGTTCATCCTGACCAGGATCAAGGAGGCGCGCGATCGCGGACTCGGATCACAGGCGGCGGTCGCCCGCGGGATCTCGGTGACGTCGGGCACGATCACGAGCGCCGCCTCGATCATGGTCGTGGTCTTCGCCGTGTTCGTGACCCTCAAGTTCGTGTTCATCCAGCAGCTCGGCCTTGGCCTGGCGGTCGCCG
>JBKKCW010000140.1:0-10694 GCA_046712485.1 Candidatus Limnocylindrales bacterium | reverse complement strand
CTGCGCGCCGTAGACCTCGCCGCCATGCTCGGCGAACAGGCGATCGGCACCAGCGCGTCGAAGCAGCTCGGTGGTCAGGCGCGCCAAGACACCGGCGATGATCCACCCGATGATGATGATCAGGATTGCCCCGATCACCTGCGGTATGGCGGCAAGGAACGTGTTCAGGGCATTGGACACTGCCAGGAAGACGGCATCTCCCCAGTCGGAGATCTCGGTCGTCGGCATTGGGCGGACCTCGAGCGGGCTTGGCATGAGAACCGTATCGCCCGGTTCCATCCAGGCTCAATGAGCGTTCGATGATGTGACTTGCAATCGTGTGACGGCTGGCGCCGGTGGTTCGCTGCCGAACACATCCGAGTGGCTGGAGCCGCTTAGTACGAAAGACTGGGCCATTGCGAACCACCGACGGGTGAGCTCGGAACGAGCGCTGGTGCACAGTCGCACCAGGCTCGCCGACCAGGCGTGTGCCGATCAGGCCCAGCCGACAGGATGCCGTGAAGACCACACCACCCGCGATAGAGACACCAACAAAGTCCCCGACAGGGATCACGGGCTTTGACGCCATGACCGGCGGCGGAGTCCCGCGAGGGCGCACGACACTCGTGATGGGCGGGCCTGGTTCTGGTAAGACGATCTTCGGACTTCACTTCCTGGCGGAAGGCGTCAGGTCAGGCGAGCCCGGCATCTTCGTGGCGTTCGAAGAGTCCGCCGACCGCATCCTCGCCAACGCCGACGGCTTCGGATTTGGGCTGGCGCAGAGCGGGCCGAGCAGCATCTTCTTCCTCGACGCCCAACCGGCTCCGGACCTTGTCCAGCTCGGGGACTTCGACCTTGGCGGGATCATCGCGATGCTCGACGCGAAAGCCACCGAGCTGGGTGCCCATCGGATCGTGCTCGACGCCCTGGACATGGTGCTTGCTCTGCTGCCGGACGCCGCGGCGAGACGGCGCGAGGTCTATCGGCTGCACGAATGGCTGCTGAATCGGGGCCTGACTGCCATGATCACGGCCAAGGCCGGCGCCGACGATTCCGCAACCGTCGCCTCGGGGCCGTTCGGCTTCATGCAGTTCATGGTCGACTGTGCCGTGACCCTGAACCACAGCGTCGTCCTCGGCGTCTCGCAACGCGACCTCAGGGTCCTCAAATTCCGCGGATCGGGCTTCGACGAAAACGAGTCGCCCTTCCTGATCGGTTCCAAGGGCATCGAGGTCGCCGTCGCGCGGACCCTCGGTCAGAAGGACGCCCACGTGACGAACGAGCGCGTCTCCAGCGGGGTCAAGCGCCTCGATACGATGCTGGGGGGCGGCTACTACCGCGGCGCGAGCATCCTCATCACAGGCTTCCCGGGAACGGCCAAGACAACGCTCAGTGGCGCCTTCGTCGAGTCCGCGTGCCTCCGCCGTGAGAAGACAATGTTCGTGAGCTTCGATTCCGACGGCGCCGAGGTCGTCAGGAATCTGGCATCGGTCGGGATCCGACTCGATCGATTCGTGAAGAGCGGGCTGCTCAAGATGGTCTCCGCTCGGACCATCACGGGTAGCGCGGAGACATACCTCGTGCGCATCAAGACGCTTGCGCAGGAGCACGGGGCGCGATGTCTCGTCATCGACCCCGTGTCGACATTGTCGAAGTCGGGCAACGAGCAGACGGCCCATAACGTGGCCGAGCGGCTCATCGACTGGTCGAAAGCCGAGGGGATCACGCTCGTCTGCACCAGCCTGCTCGACGAGATGGCCAGCCAGCAGGAGGGCGGCTCGCCGCTGCAGATCTCGACTCTCGCGGACACCTGGATCCACCTGAACTACCTCGTCCAGGCGGGCGAGCGGAACCGCGGCATGTCAATCATCAAGTCGCGTGGGACAGCGCACTCGAACCAGGTCCGCGAGCTGATTCTCAGCGACAAGGGCGTCACCCTGGCCGATATCTACACTGCCGGCGGAGAGGTCCTGATGGGCACCATGCGCTGGGAGAAGGAGAGCGCCGAGCGAGTCGCCAAGGAAGTGGACGAAGTCGCAAGGAAGCTCAAGATGGTGCGTTTGGATGCCGAGGAGGCCGAGCTGGGCGTGCGGATCAAATCCATCCAGGTCGAGCTTGCGGCGAAGCAGGTCGAGCGTGCGCTGCTGGTCCGCACGACCAAGACCAAGGCAGCAGAGTTGTCCGGTGGGCGCAGCCGCATGCGCGAGCTCCGAGGCGCTGATCCAACCAAGCCGGTCGTGGCGAAGCGATGACCGGAGAGTCCGTCTTCAGCTTCCGCCTCTACGTGGCAGGTGACGGCCAGAACTCGTCCCGCGCGATCGCCAATCTGACGGCGCTGTGCCTGGACCGCCTCGCAGGGCGTCACCACATCGAGGTCGTGGATGTCTTCGGGCATCCGCATCGCGCGCTTGCGGACGGCATCGTCATGACCCCGACGCTGATGCGCCTCGAACCGGGGCCGATCCGCCGCATCGTCGGTACGCTCCAGGAGACGGAGCACGTCGTCGCGGCACTCGGGCTCGTCGGCGCGGTCGGATGACGCCGATCGGGCTGCCGGCCCGCAAGGGGCGGACGCGGGGCCCGGTTCACGCAGTCGGGATGGGTTCGATGGACCTGGCGCCCGCATCGCCCGACGTCGCAGCGTCCGAAGCGGGAGACGCGGCGATCGACGAAATCACGATGCTGATCGATCGCCTCCTGGCGACAAGCCACCGGCTCGAAGAGCTCACCGGTGGTGAGATCGACTCCGTCGCCGACGGCACCGGCCGCATAACCCTGCTTCCCCACGCCCAGGCGGAACTTCGCCGGAGCGACGCGCGAAAGGAAGATCGATATCGCGGTCTGCTCGAGGCGGCACCGGACGCAATGGTCGTCGTCGACGGGGCCGGAGCGATCGTGCTGCTCAACGTCCAGGCCGAGAAGCAGTTCGGCTACCGTCGCGACGAGCTTCTCGGCCAAGCGGTCACCAACATCATCCCGGAGGGCTTCGCCGAGCGGCTCATCGCCGATGACCTGCGCTCGACGGAGGACGCCCTCGCCCAGGTCATCGGGACCGGAATCGAACTGATCGCCTTGCGCAAGGACGGCACCGAGTTTCCGATCGAGATGATGCTCAGCCCGCTCGCCAGCGCGGACGGCATCCTGGTCACCGCCGCCATCCGCGACATCACCGTGCGCCGGGCGATGTCGCTCGAGGCCGCCCATTCCGCGCATCATGACTTCCTGACCGGTCTTCCGAACCGCCTCCTCCTGAGTGACCGAATCGGCCAGGCCATCGCCCTCGCACCGCGGCACTCCAAGCAGGTGGCCGTCCTCTTCCTCGATCTCGACGGGTTCAAGCACATCAACGATTCGCTCGGGCACGCCGTCGGCGACCGCCTACTCCGGTCTGTCGCGGTACGCCTGCAGGAGCAGGTCCGTGGCTCTGACACCGTCAGTCGCCAGGGCGGCGACGAATTCGTCGTGCTGCTGTCCGATGCGGAAAAGTGGGTCGATGCCGCCACGGTCGCCGAGCGGATGATTGCGGCGATCGGCAAGGCTCACAACATCGACGGCCAGGACCTCAACATCACGACGAGCATCGGGATCAGCGTGTATCCGGATGATGGAGACGACGCCGAGACCCTGATCAAGAACGCGGACACGGCGATGTACCAGGCCAAGGACAACGGGCGGAACGGCTTCCAGTTCTTCGCTTCGGAAATGAACGTCCGCGCTGTCGAGCGGCAGTCGATCGAGCAGGACCTCCGGGTCGCCATTTCGCGCGAGGAGTTCGTGCTGCATTACCAGCCCAAGATCGACCTTTCGTCCGGCGCCGTCACCGGTGCTGAAGCACTGATCCGCTGGGCGCATCCGACCCGCGGGCTGGTATCGCCGGCCCAGTTCATCCCCATCGCCGAGCAGAGCGGCCTCATCGTGCCGATCGGGCGATGGGTGCTTCGTGAGGCTTGTCGCCAGATGGGCACCTGGCGCGATGCGGGCTTGCAACTCCGAAATGTCGCGGTGAACGTCTCCGCGGTCGACCTGCGCGACGCCGGTTTCCTGGAACATGTGCTCGCCGTGCTCCACGAGGCCGGGCTCGACGCGGAGCACCTCGAGCTCGAGCTGACCGAGACCATCCTGATGAACCACATCGACGCAACAGCCGCCACCCTCCAACGCCTCCGTGGGCGCGGGGTCAAGGTCTCCCTCGATGACTTCGGGACCGGATACTCGAGCCTGAGCTACCTGCATAGCTTCCCGATCGACTCCTTGAAGATCGATCAGTCCTTCGTCAACCAGATCAGCGTCGAATCTGGCGGCGCGCCACTCGTCGGGGCGATCATCAGCATGGCCCGAAGCCTGAGACTTCGAGTCGTGGCAGAGGGGGTCGAAACGGCCGCCCAGCTCGCTTTCCTGCAAGGTCTCTCGTGTGACGAGGCGCAGGGCTACTACTTCAGTCGACCGGTGCCCGCTAAGCAGTTCGCTGACTTTTGTGAGCGTCGCGCTCCCGAGGTCGCCGGGCGACCCAGAGATGCGCCCCAGCCGTGATCCCCGAGCGCGTTGCCGCACACGCGACGGGTCACGAATCCAGCGCAAGCCGGGCGCTTAGCCTCTGACCATGTGGCCGTCGTCGCCCTCGGCGCTCAGGTCCCTCGGCGAGTGCCGCTGGGCGTCGAACCACCGGGTCGGACCGAAGGACGCGGCCCGCCAACAGAGATCACGATCGGCACTGGTGTTCGACCCGGTGCCCTCGTTGGGGCTGAGGCTGCGTCCGGAGACGCGACCTTGACCCGTTCGGCGAGATAGAGGTTCATGATCGTCCGAACACGTCGATCATCGAGGAGCTCGTCGGATCGCAGAGCGTGCTCGACGCGGGCGGTGGGAGAACAACTCGCATCAAAATACCGGGTGTCCTGCCGGCCAATGTCTTCGGGCAATCCCAGTCCCTGTGCCAGCATCGCCGCGGTTCGAAGCGACGGCACGCGATCCCCACGAACGAGGCGGGATACGGTCGAGTGATCGACACCGGACATCTGCGCCAGCTGCCGCTGTGTCAGCTTCCTCGCTTTGAGTTGTTCCCGCAGCCACCTATTGAATGCAGGGCTTGACTCTGGCGCGCCCTTCATACGGTGACGGTCTGCTCGACCAAACAACGACCCCACCTTCCTGGCTTGTCCGCGAAGCGGATACCCCCAGGTACTGCTGTGGTGTCAACGCGCAACGGACCAGGACGTTAGGGACCCGCCTGAAGTTGTATTACTCATCACAGCGACAGCGATGGCGCACAGAGCACCAGCAACGTGGGGGACGCATCGAGACGCTCGCGTATTGGCGTGGCCCGATTGAGCGCGAAGGTAGCGCCGTGGGCACCCACGAGCCAATCACCACCTGGTGGCACGCATTCCGATTCTTAACGCCGCCGACTTCGAGAAGGGCGCCTCGACGCTCCCGCGACGGTGGCGATCGATGTTTACGGGCGCTCTCTATCTGTTAGCGTCGAGCATCGCTGTTGATGCAGGTATTGTCCGCCGCTAGGATCGATCTCATGCGCGGTCATCGATCGCATCGGGGGCGAATCGACGGCCAGGGCCAAGCGTGATGGCGATCCCCGCGGACGCACGCACCTCCCTGCGACCTGGCGGTGGCTGGGAGCCGTTCCCGGAGGTTGCGCTCCGGGGGACCATCGTTGACCGGTTCGCGACGGTGGTCGAGCGGCATGGCCACCGAACGGCGGTCGACGACGGTGTCGAGGCACTCGATTACTCGGCGTTGGGGCGACGGACCGCCTCCGTCGCTGCCGCAGTGGAGGCTGCCGGTGATCCGAGTGGTCGCCCGGCCGCCGTGGCGACGCTGATCGACCAGGGGACGGACTTCGTGGTCGGGTTCGTCGGCGGTCTTCGAACCGGAGCGATGGTCGTGCCGCTCGATCCCGCCCACCCCGACGTCGTGCTTCGTGACTTCATCAGCCACGCGCACGTGACGGTCATCGTGGGCCATGGCCCAACCATCGCCGCAGCACGACGGATTGCCGGCCAACACGTAGTCGTCGACATCGACACCCTTTCCACGCACGCCGCGTGGTCAGACCCCATGATCGACCCGGCGATGCCCGCCACGCTGTTCTTCACGTCCGGCTCGACAGGGCGACCCAAGGGCGTCTTCGACAGCCACGCCAACGTCCTCGACAACATCCGGCGCTATGTCGATAGCCTCGCCATCGGGACGGACGACCGGCTCAGCCTCATCCAAGGGCCGATGTTCAGCGGGCTCGTGTCGAGCCTCCTTGGCGGTCTGCTCACCGGGGCGACCGTCCTCCCGTTCGACCTGCGCCGCGACGGTCTCGAAGGGCTCGCCGGGTGGATCGAGACCAGCCGGATGACGATGCTCCACTGCGTCCCATCCATCCTGCGAGGTCTGGTCCATGCGCGACGCCCGTTCCCGGGGATCCGCGTGGTACGCCTCGAGGGCGACTTGGCCACGTGGTCGGATGTCGAGGCGTTCCGTCGCTGGTTCGGTCCAGGCGCCACCCTGGTCAACGGATTGGGTGCGACGGAAACCGGCCTAACGCGCCAGTTTTTCGTTGGCGCCAGCGAGCCGCCCACGGGTCGCGGGCCGCTGCCGATCGGATACCCCGTCGCGGGTGTCACGATCGAACTCCGCGCCTTGTCGGGCGAAACCAGCGGCGTCCGCCCGGGTGAGATTGGCCGGATCGTGGTTCGTGGCCGTCACCTGGCGCTCGGGTATTGGCGCGACCCCGAGCGGACCGGCGCCGCGTTGATGCCCGACCCCGCCGATCCGGCGGTTCGCTCGTTCCTCAGTGGCGACCTGGGCCGGATGGACGCCGACGGCTGCCTCGTCCACGTCGGCCGCTTCGACGAGCTGGCGAAGGTGCGCGGGAAGACCATCGACCCAACGTTGGTCGAGGCGGCGCTGCTCGCCTTGCCGGGCGTCGGCGAGGCGGCCGCGATCGTCCGGACCGGCGAGGACGGCGATGGCCGCCTCCTCGGGTACGTGGTGCCCGAGGATGGGGTCGCGCTTGACCCGATGGCCCTTCGACGAGACCTCGCGGGCGTCCTGTCTTCGGAATCCGTTCCGTCTGCGATCGTTACGCTACCCAGCTTGCCAACGACAGCGACCGGGAAGGTGGACCGTGCCGCACTGCCCGCCCCCGGGGGGACGCGACCGCCCATCGACCGACCGTACCGGCCACCCGGCGATCCGCTAGAAGAGCGGTTCGTCCAGGCATGGACCAAGGTGCTCGATGTCCGTCCGATCGGCGTAGACGACGAGTTCTTCGATCTCGGGGGCGACTCGCTGGCGGCCGAGACCATGCTGCTCGAGGTGAGTTTGGACCTGGGCATGGAGGTCCCGAGGCAGATCCTGGGACGCGCCACAACAGTGGCCGAGCTGGCCGCGGAGCTGCGGCGGCCGGGCGCCCTGGTCGAAGAAGGCGACGAGCTGGTGACCCTGACCGCCGGGTCCGGTCCCGCGATCTTCGCCATCCATGCGGCCATCGCACAGCCGATGTTCTACCGCTCCGTGGCACAGGCCCTTGGTCCTGGGGTCCCTTTCCACAGCCTGGGGCCCACGGGCCCCTCCCACGACCGGCGATACGGGTCGATCGAGGCGCTGGCGGAGCACTACGTCGAGCGGATCCGCGGCGAACGGGCGGACGGTCCGTACCACCTGATCGGGTTCTGCTACGCGGGTGTCGTCGCCCATCAAGTTGCCCGGGTCCTCCGTGCGCAAGGCGCCGCTGTGTCGAGCCTGACCCTGCTGGGAGTCGGGCCGAGGGAATTCCCAACGCTGATCAGTCCGGAGGTCCGTCATCGGTATGCGCGATCACGGGCGGCGGATCGCATCCGCTCGGTCGAGGCCGCCATCCAGGCCCACGGTTTCCAAGCGGGCCTGTCGATGACGATGCGCCGGTCCTTCAGCGTGGTTCGACGCTCCGCGTTTCGCCTGCAAGCGAGACGCAACGGCAGTCTTCCGCTCGGCCCGATCCGCGACGATGCACCGGTGCGCGACGTCATCGTCTCGAACCACGGCGCGAGGCCGTACGAGGGTCGCCTCGTCGTCGTCCTCGGACGCGACGCGCGGCCGAGCTACCTTCGCGATCCGGAGCGCGAGCTCTCCGGTCTCGCAGACGATGGCGTAAGCGTCGTCCTCCTGCCTGGCGACGAGCACGCGATGCTGAGCAGCCCGGTGGTAGAGAACCTCGCGAAGGTGCTCCGCTCGCAGATCAGCTGAGGTCGGCCACGCCGAGGGGGGATATTAGCCAATCACAACAGGTAGCGGGGCACTGTGCGCGACTGACCGCACGCTGTCGGCGGACGCGATCGCGTCCCGAAGAGCCAACAGACCGAGGCGAACCCGGCTCTTGACGGTGCCCAGCGGCGCGCCCGTGTAGTGGGCGATTTCCGCCTGGGTCAACCCGGAGAAATAGGCAAGCTCGATCGCCTCTCGTTGCGCCTGCCCAAGGGTGGCGAGCGCCCCAACGATCGTGTCGCGGTCGAGGTGTCCTGCGACCTCCGCCCAGATGTCGGGAGTAACCAGGCTTGCCGGAGCGGCCGTTTCGGAGGTCGGCAGTTCCAGGACTGCGCGCCGCCTGCGGATGACGTCAACCGCCCGGTGATGGACGATGGTCATGATCCACGTGCGGCACCCGCCGCGACGGACGTCATAGCGCGGCGCATATCGCCACACGGCCAGAAATGCTTCCTGAACTACATCCTCGGCAAGCGAGTGATCACTGGTGATCCGCATCGCCAAGCCGAAGGCGGCAGTTCGATATCGGTCATATAGAGCAGCGAGCGCGTTCAGGTCGTTTGCGGCGATGCCGGAGATGAGTGCGAAATCTCCCACATCGGAAGCTCCGACGACCGCGCTGTCGGTCGTTGTGCGTCCGGAGCTCCGGTCGGCTGGACCATCGGGGAGCGGTTCCGTCGAGCCGTCCTCGCCCTGGCGGTTGACGAGTTGGTGGATGGTCATGGGAGGTAAGCACCCGAGTCTGCTCTGTGGTTGGTCCGACGCCGGCGAAGTCACCCGGATGTCGAGGGTCTGTCTAGACTCTAGGTCATATGTGTAGACCTTGTCAAGTGTTACGGCCGCGTGTATCGTATACAGACGATGTACACGATCAAGGAGGCGGCGGCGCGAACCGGGATCCCCGTCCCGGTCCTCCGGGCTTGGGAGCGGCGCTACGGCGTGGTACAGCCCGCGCGAACACCCTCCGGTTACCGGATCTACGATGACCCGGCCATCGATCGCCTTCGAACGATGCAGCGCCTCGTCGGATCAGGCTGGTCCCCGAGCACGGCCGCGGCCGCGATCCTGGCCGGAACAGCACCCGCCAGTGGAGATCAAGTTCGCCTCGAGACAATCGAACGGGCCGAGATTGCGTCGCACCTGATTGAACCATTCGTCGACGCAGCGGCCGACCTCGACGCCGCTGCGATCGAGCGTGCCCTCGACGACATGTTCGCGACCGGGTCGTTCGAGCGGATCGCCGAACGCCACCTGCTGCCGTCATTGGAGGCTCTCGGCCAAGCCTGGGCGGACGGACGGATCGATGTTGGAGCGGAGCACATGGCGAGTCATGCCGTCCTGCGTCGCCTGACTGCGGCTTATGAGGCCGCCGGCGTGGCCACGGACATGGACGGCGCCATCCTTGTCGGCCTGCCGCCGGGCGCACGACACGAGCTCGGTGCACTCGCCTTCGCAGTGGCCGCCCGGCGAGCGGGATTGCCTGTCCTCTACCTCGGGGCAGATCTGCCGGCACAAAGCTGGGTCACAACGGCCGTACGCTCGAACGCTCGAGCGGCAGTAATCGGCGCCGTGACACCCGTCGATCGCCAACCCGCCCGCGCAGTTGCGCGCGCGCTGCGCGAAGCGCGACCGGATTTGCTGGTTGCCTTCGGAGGCCGCTACCCACCGGCAGAACGATCCGATCGTCAAGGTCCGGCCGTTGACCGGTCGGTGATCCGATTGCCAACTGATCTCGCCAGATCCGTGCGTGCTCTAGCGAACGCGCTCGGTACGCCGCTCTCGCGCTGACGCAGGACCACGCGGAGAACGTCGCGCGTGTGATTCCTGGACGCGTTGTTGAAACGGCGATGCGCCTCGACCAGTGCCCCATAACCGTACCTACAGACCACCACGCAGCGCCGGGGCCTCCATCGAGCCGGAACGACCAAGAATCCACGCTCGGCCCGGCTCGAATCTTCGACCCGCGACGTCCGAATCTGCCCTCCACGCCGCGTAACGGTCCTCATGACGCGATATGGGCCTGTCGGCGTCAGCGGGCCAACAGCAACGGCCTTCATGAGTAACACCTAACGAGGCTCCGCCTCAGACCGACAAGGCGTGTGGTCTTGACCCAAGACTTGACTCAAAAGGTCAAGCTCCGAGCCACAAGATCTCTAGACACCTACCGCAGCTGAACCGTGAAAAGGCTCGAGGAGCCCGCACGGCAGAGTGAGGATGTGACCACATCGTTGAGAAGCCCCATCCGCGTTAACGGCCTCGCCGCTCGTGCGAGGCGAAAGTATCCTTCACTGCTGGGGCACCATGGATCGGCGGTCGCCATCGACTCGCTGATTGCCCTTATCGGCGAGGCTACCTGTTTGGCGGTGGGCAAGATCCGCCGCATCAACGTCTTTCGGATCGACGGTAGTCGTGGCCGCGCACTCCTCGCCGAGCTAGATGAGGGGCCCCTGCCAGAAGAAGCGGGC
>JBKKCW010000139.1:0-17640 GCA_046712485.1 Candidatus Limnocylindrales bacterium | reverse complement strand
ACCGGTGGCCCGGGCGTGCTGCTGACGGATTCGCTCCAGGCAGGCGCCCTGCCTGTCCTGCCCGACGGGCGGCCTGAGCTTGCGGTCGCGATCCCTGGCGCCACCGAACCGTGGGGCGTGTTGCTGTTCATCGGCGAGGCTCCAGGTTCGCTTGGCCCGCGGGACCTGGACGTGGCGACGGCCGTCGCGGACGGGATCGCCACGCTTGTCGCGGCGCGCGGCCGGGCCGAGGAGATCGCCCACCTGCGTCACAGGGCCGAGGCGCTCCGCCGTGTCGCCAACGACATCGGCAGCCGGCTCGATCTGGATCGAATCCTGTCCGGGCTTGTCGACCACGCGACGGTCCTGTTCGAGGGCGACGGCTCGGCCGTCTTCCTGATTGCGCCTGACGGTCGGCTCACAGCGGAGGTCAGTCGCGGGCTGTCGAACGAGTACCTGAGCAACATCCGTGAGGTTCGACCGGACTCACTGCCGGCGGCCGCGGTGGAGGCCCGCCGCCCACTGTTCTCGGTCGGGTACCGCGACGATCCGCGCGCCAGCCACATCCGCGCCGCGATCGTCCAGGAGGGGTTCGACACGTTGTGCACGGCGCCGTTGATCGAGGCCGGGAACGTGATCGGACTGCTCAACATCTATCACGACCAGCCACATGCATGGACCCCGGCGGAGCTCGAGACGGTGGAAGCCCTGGCCACGCAGGCTGGCGTCGCGATCCGGGCGGCCCAGGATTACGAGCGGATGGCGAACTGGGCGGCCCAGCTCCAGTCCATCCAGCAACTCGGCGCTCGCCTCAACCGGCTCTCGAGCGTCACCGAGATCGGGCAGGCGATCGCGACCGAGCTCCGCCAGCTGATCGACTACCACAACGCCCGCGTCTACCGGATGGTCGAGCAGGAGCTGATCCCGGTCGCGATGCAGGGCCAGGTCGGTGAATACGTCGATGAGACGCCCGATCAGCTCCGCGTCGCCGTCGGCGAGGGGATCACCGGCTGGGTCGCGGCCAATCGAATCGCCCAGAACCTGGGGAACGCGGCCGCAGACCCGCGCGCCAGCACGATCCCGGGGACCGAGGACGACCTCGATGAATCGATGCTCCTGGCTCCGATGCTGTTCGACGACCAGGTGCTCGGCGTCCTGGTCCTGTCGAAGCTCGGGCTCGACCGCTTCACCGACGACGACCTGCGCCTGCTCGTGATCTACGCCAGCTTTGCCGCGCAGGCCATGGCCAATGCGGACACGACCGAACGGCTTCGCCACCAGAGCCTTGCCCTCGAGCGGCAACTGCGCAGCCAGCGCGAGTTGCTGCAGATCACCGAATCGCTCCTGACCACGCTCGATGCTCGCGCGGTGCTCGACAGCATCACGGAACGACTCGGCCGGCTGATTGCCTGCGACAACATGGCGATCGAGGTCGTCGACCCGATCACCGGGCTGCTGACGCCGCTGACGGCACGAGGCATCCATGCGGCGTACTTCCTCGAGCCGTGGGAACCTGGCGAGACCGGCGTCGCGACATGGGTCGTGGAACACGACGAGCCTGTCTACATTCGTGACGAGCGCGACGACCCGCGGGTCAATCATCGCGACGACGGGCCCGTCGAGGGCAGCCTCATCGTTGTCCCGCTGCGCAGCCGCGTGGGAGCGATCGGCGTCCTGACGATCGAACGGCTCGGCGCCGGCAACACGTTCTCGTTCGACGAGTTCGAGCTGGTGCAGCTCTTCGCCGCGCAGGTGTCGATCGCGCTGCAGAACGCGGAAGTATTCCAGGCTGTCCAGGTTCGCGCGCGCACCGACGGTCTGACGAAGCTGCTCAATCACGCCACATTCGAGGAGTGGCTCGATCGGATGGTCCGGGAAGGCGCGCCGTTCAGCCTGATCATGCTCGACCTCGACGACTTCCGCGACGTCAACAACTCTCGCGGTCACCAGGCCGGCGACGAGCTCCTTCGGAGCATCGCGGCCAATCTGGTCCATTCGGGCCGGGAGACCGACCTCGTGTTCCGCTACGGCGGTGACGAATTCGCGTTCCTGCTGCCGCACACCGACAGCGCGGGAGCACTGCTGGCTGCCGAGCGAGCTCGCGCCGCCGTGAACGCGACCGATGATGTGGTGAGCGCATCGGTCGGCGTCGCAACGTTCCCCAAGGACGGCCAGACCCCGGCCGAGATCCTGCTCGCCGCGGACCGGGCCTGTTACGTGGCCAAGCGCGGCGGTCGAAACCGGGTCGCAACCGCGGCCGAGGGACTCACCCTCGCGGCCGAGTTCTCGCTCCAGGAACCCACCCCTGTCGACTCGTCGGGGCTGCCAGACCCCGAGTGACCGGTTGGCGGTCGCGGCCGATGGAGCCTACGACGTCACGACGGGGTGGTCGCACGCGTCATGGTGCCGAGATGCGGCTTCGCATGGTGATCGTCCTGTCCATCTGGGTGGTGGCCGCATGTGTCCCGAATCCGGCTGGCCGGTCGACGGCCGCGACGAGCCGGGCCGGGGGATCGCCGAGCCCGTCGCCCGCGGTGTCCCAGATGGCCAGCCCGACCGTCACGTCGGTGAACGGCGCAAGCCCGTCCTTCGTCCGACCGACCCCGCTGCCGAGCCCGACATTCCTCGTCTACGAGGTCCGGGCCGGGGACACGTTGACCTCCATCGCGCGCCAGTGCGGCACGAACGCGCGCAGCATCGCGTACTGGAACCGCGCGGCGTACCCGTCGCTCGATCCGGACGCTCCCACGTACGAGCCCGGGTTGATCAAGGTTGGCTGGATCCTGCTCCTGATCCCGACGGCGGTGGTCGACGAGGACGAGCTGGAGGAAGCGGCGCCGCCCCCAAGCCCGAGCAGCAGCCCGGCCTGACGGATTCGGTCACCGGGTGCCCGAAGGGGAGGGCCGGGACGCCGCTCAGCCGCCGGCCAGCTCGATCAGCACCGGCGGCGTCCAGATGGATGAGACGCTCGTCGTGAACCCCGCGACCGTGAGCAACACGGCTAGCACGGCAAACCCCAGCAGGATCAGCCAGTCCGTGCGATCAAACGCCAGGTGACGTAGCCAGGTCCGTTTGCCCGTCCCGAACGCTCGGAGGTCCATCGCATCGATCGTGTCCTCTGCCCCCGAGATGGCGTTCACGGTCAGTGGCGTCAACAACGGCGCGATTCCCCGCATCCGCGCGAACGGCCCGCGTCCCCGCGCGGACGGGTCGTGACCGCGGATGCGCTGCGCGTCGATCGTCTGCTGGTAGTCCACGGCGAGTGAGGGCAGAAACCGAAAGGTGAGATCGACGCCGTAGGCGAACTTCTCGGGGATCCCGAGACGAGCGAACGTCACCCCGAAGTCGGCTGGCGCCACGCAGAATGCGACCGGGAACCCGACGGCGATCATCGCCACGTAGCGCATCCACTGCGTCGCTGCATACGTGAGCGATTCGGCGGACACCACGGTGCCGATGAGCGGCAACGTGAAGAAGGGGTGGACCTCGACGCCTTCGAGCCGGTTGCCGGTCAGCACGGTATTGACCAGGACCACGATCGTCAGCAGCGTGAGCGCGGCGATCCAATTCCGGCGCACGTCGCGGAAGCGGATCCCGGCCGTCCGGTAGTAGGCCAGGGCGAGCAGGAGCAGCAGGGCCATCACGCGGCCATCCCAGACCTGGATCGCCGCAGCGATGAAGAGAACGACGACCAGGACAAGGACACGGGGGTCGCGGCGTGCGAGCCACGACCCCCGTCCCAGGTACCGCGGGGCGATGTTCACAGTCGGCGATCCGGCCGCGCTCCCTCAGCGACCGAGCTGTTCCTTCACCGGTTCCCAGGCATAGACCAGGATCGGCACGAGGATCACCACGGTGATGATGTCGGCGATGATCACCGGGATATACCCGGTTGTCAGGATCGAATCGAACGACGATCCGCCGACCCAGATGTCACTGAAGACGAACAGGAACCCGACCACCGTGCCAACGACGCCGGCGATGGCGCCCCCCAGCGCTCGACGGCTGATCGGTCCATTCATCATGTTGGCGATGTACAGCGGGGCGAGACCGGCCACGAAACCGGCCAGACCATTTGCCAGGCTCCAGTTCCAGTAGGTCAGGAAGCCATAACCGAGGAGCTGGTCAGCGATCGCATTGCCGACGAACCCGACGAACAGCCCGACGAGTGGACCGAATGCGTACCCAAAGAATGGCACGAGCGCGAACGCCGGCCGGATCGACACGTTCGTGGTGCCAGGCAGCAGGAAGCTGAACAGGGCAAGCACGCCGTATAGAGCCGCGCCGATCGCGGCATAGACGATGGTTCGCGACGTGACCTCCCAGAGGTTCGACCGCGAGAATGTCATGGTTGTCATGAGATCCCTCCTACTCCAACTTCCCCCATCCGGAATCCGTCAAGGAGCGTCGACGCGCGACCCTCCTTCCGCCCCAGCCGGTGCCGCTCGCCCGGACTGGGCGAGCCGAGACGCCAGCGACTCGGCGGCGAGGAATCGGTCATCTCGCCCGCCCCAGCGCGCGTTCGCCCCCATCAGTGACGTGACCGTCAGGTTGCAGTAGCGCCAGCGGGCTTCGACCACGATGACCTCCTTTGGGGGGCCGTCGGCGACGATCCGACCGTCCCTGAACAGGAGAATACGGTCCGCGTGCGTCAATGCAAGGTCTACGTCATGGGTAATGAAATAGACGCTCTCCAGCCCGGGGATCGCCAGGACCTCGCGCATGAACGCTTCGGCGGTCTGATGGTCCTGACCCGCTGACGGCTCATCGAGGATCAGCGTCGATGGTTCGAGGGCCAGGGCGATCGCCAGCGCGAGCCGCTTCTGCTGCCCGAACGAAAGCGATAGCGGCGGCCGCTCCTCGATCCCCTCGAGGTTGTCGAGCGCGGTGCGGCGGAGGCATTCGGCGATGAGGGCCTCGAGCCGGGCCGGGTCGCGGTGGAGGTTGTTCGGTCCAAACGCCAGCTCCTCGCGGACCGTGCGAGCAAACAACATCTGGCTCGGGCTCTGGAAGACGTAGCCGAAGATTGTCGCGAGATCGGCCGTGCCGCGACCCTTCGAATCGACGCCGTCAACGAGGATCCGCCCGGCCGTGACGGGCAGCAACTGCATCGCCGTCCGGAACGCGGTGGTCTTGCCGGACCCGTTGGGACCCAGGATGGCGACGATCTCGTGCCGGCTAAGGGATGCATCGATCCCGTGGAGGATCGGATGGTCACCGATCGACGCATGCACCTTGTCGAACGTGAGCCGAGACGGCTCGCCCGCGGGGCGCGATGACCCGTCCGATCGATCCTCCCGGGATCCCGGACGGTGTTCGTCGGACAATTTGCCGGCGGTTGCGCGCGCGAGCACGGTGTCGAACGGCAACTTGACTGCCCGCGGATCGGCGACCTCCAGGAATCCATCGACCGGACCGAGGTAGCGCGCCACGCCCTGGTCCAGGTACAGCACGCGGTCGGGTCGCAGCTGAAGGGCTTCCTCGACGCGATGCTCCACGATCACGACCGCGTTCCCACGATCGGCCAGGTCCCGCAGGATCTCGAGGAGGCGGTTCGCGCTGCGCGGGTCCAGGTTCGCCAGGGGCTCGTCGACAACATAGAGCCGGGGGCGCATCATCAGGATCCCGCCGACCGCCAGCAACTGGCGCTCGCCACCCGATAACGCGGCAGTCTCGCGTCCGAGCAGCGGCTCGATCCCGGCCTGTTCTGCGACCAGGCGGATCAGGTCGCGGATCTCGGCGCGGGGCACGCCCAGGTTCTCGGGACCGAAGGCGAGCTCGGCCTCCACAGTCGCTCCGACGATCTGCTTGGCCGGATCCTGGAGGACGGTACCGACGCTCAGGGCAATGTCGCGGAGCTTGAGCTCGGTCGTCGGGCGGCCGTCCAGCCGGACCGAACCCTCGAGCTCCCCCGGGTACGCGTGCGGGATCAGACCGTTGATGGCCCGGATGAGCGTGCTCTTGCCGCAGCCCGACGGGCCCGCCACGAGAAGAACCTCACCAGGCTCGAGGCGCAGGGAGATGTCCCGGATGGCAGGTTCGGAGGCGCGCCGGTAGCGGAACGTGAGGTGATCGACTTCGACGAGCGGTACAGCGTCCGACACGTCCGCGGGTCAGGCCGGCCGAATGCGAACGGGCCGGTCCAGCTGGAGGTTCAGGCGGGCCGCCGCATCGCCCTGGTTGTCGGCCAGCGCGAGGCGCCCTTCCGAGTCCGAGTACAGGAGGGACGCGCCGACCGGCACCTCGCCGAACGTGCGCACCCAGACCGTCCGCTCCTCGACCGCAGGCTGGCCGCCGTAGGCCGGGAACTCCAGGACCAACGGCCGACCAGGGGTCAGCGGCCCGATCGCCGCCTCGAGGTCGGCCGGCACACCGGCGAAGGTGACGTTGCCGTAGATCAGGACATGCACGATCGTCGACTCGAGCTCGCCGTCGCGAACCGTTGGTGCGATGACGGGCAGCCGGACGAGACGATCGAGGGGGACCGCCGGTCCGACCGCCTCGTACGGCACGCCGGCGGCGAGATGACCCGCCATCGGCGCGAAGATGTCCCGACCGTGGAAGCTGTTGCTGACCTGCTCGAGCATCAGGTCGCGGTTCTCGAGGGATCGCGCCTCCACGATGCCGCCGAGGGCTTCAGCCGCCGCGATCAGGAGGCCATTGTCCGGCCCGAGGAGCACGTCGCCGCGCGCGGTCCGGAGTCCGATCGCGAGCCGGTGCGTGCCCACCCCGGGATCGACCACCGCCACGTGAATGCCGACCGGCATGTACGGCAGTGCGAAGACGAGCGTTCCGGCCCCCTCACGGATCGAGTAGCGAGGGACCTGGTGCGAGATGTCGATGATGTTGGCGTCCGGGCAGAACCGGAACATGACCGCCCGGCAGACGGCAGGCGCCGACGGGCCAAAATCGGTGGTGAAGCTGATGACGGGTCGCATTCGCGGATGGTACCCGCACGGCCCGAGCGCCAGCCAGACATGCCGAAGCGGCGCCGGGAGGAGGTTCGGCGCCGCTTCGACTGAGAAACGCTGACGGCGGAGGAGAGAACGCCGTCAGCGTCGGATGTGGTCGATGTCAGGTCTGCGAGGGCGATGCCCCGTCGGTGTTGCCAAAACGGCCGTCCTGCCGCATCTGGCGGAGAAAGAGGAGCTCGTTGAGCTGGGGTAGCGACCAGTGCAGGTCGGCTGCGGGAAGCCCGTAGAGAAAGGCCGTCAGGTTTGCGGCTTCATCCGGGGTCATGCCCCGCATCTGGAGGAGCCGCCAGACCGCCCGAGGCGTGGGTGCCGGGGTGGCCTGTGCCGTCTGCGCCGGGCTGGCAGTCGAGGTGCTGGCTTCGATTCCAGACCCGCCCGCGGATCCCTCCGCGGCCAGGGCCAGCGACGAGCCGTCGCGAAATGATCGCCCGTGTCCCCGTGATCCGCGCTGCGCCTGGCCTGCCATGCGTCACCCGGTCCTTGGTCCTCTCGTCCGCCGCCGGTCACGTCCGGTTGGGTGCGGTACGCGCATGTTCGATCGGACGACGATCGGCGGCGATGACCCGGCCGTCCCGGCTCGGCCGGTACTTGCGCCTGCCGGGACCGGGCCAAGTGGGCCCAACCGCAAGACCGCCCGATAGACTCCTCGAGTGCGGGTCCGCAACTTCGAGCTCCGGCTGATCGGCGGCGCGCTCGTCGCGTGCTGGATGGTGGCGGGCGGGCTGGTGCTCTTGACCTATCGGCCCGGGGGCCCATTCGACATGCTCGTAGGGCTGACCACGCTCGGCCCCATCGCCATCGCCCTTGCCGGCGTGCTGTGGCCACCTGTCGCCCGCGGCGATCGGGCGTTCAGTTCGATCGCGTGGCTCGGCATCGGCGGCTTGTTATGTCTCGTCCCCTCGATCGTGGGGCTCGTGGACCAGCTGACCGCGTTTGGTTCGCAGACCCTCCTCCCCTCGATCGAGGCCGTCTACCCGTGGTTGCTCGCGCTGATCGCGACCAGCCTCTTCACGGGTTTCGGCGTCGCACGGAGAGTGCACGGCGGCACGGCGCTGCGGCGCCGGCGGTTGCTCGCCGGTGTCGCGGTTGCGATCGTGGCCACCGCCATGTCGGGCACGATGTTCGGGGCCGTGGCCATCGCCAACGACGTCGCGCTTCGCGATCGGGTGGTCACGAGCTCCAGGTTCGGTCCGACCGCGGGCGACGGTCAGCCGCCGTTGTGCGACGCGCCACTGTCGACCGGTCCCACGGCCAGGCTCCGCCTCAAGCTCGACGGGACGGTTGACCTCCGGCCGCTGGGGTCCGTCGATCTCAGCGGCCTGCGCGTTGGCGGCGACTTTCGATGGCTCGCCTACGTCGCGACGATCCGGCAGCTCGGGGAGTATGGATCGGCGCGGATCGGCGACCGGGGCTGGATCCGGACGCCGTCGCTCGGGTGGCGGTCGGTGACCGCCGACGCCGTGGCTGCCGACACGCTCGACGTACAGGCGCTGTCGTCCGCACTCACGTCGGCCTATCGGGCGACGGCGGAGGATCGAGGAGTCGAGGTCCTGGAAGGCGCGCGGGCCAGGCGGTGCCGGATCGCGATCGATGGAGCGGCGTTCGAGGCGACCTTTCCACAGGTCCGCTGGCTGGTCGGAACCGCGGATCTGCATCGCTGGCGCGGCCAGCTCGACTACTGGGTCTTCCTCGATGGCCAGATCGGCCAGGTGGCCGGCAGCGTCAACGGCGAGGCTGTCGGCGTCGTGCCCGATGGACTCCAGGCGACCGTCGAGGTCCATCTCACTGCCACCGAGCGAGGCCGCAGCTTCGTCATCTATCCTCCGACCAGATGACCATCGACGAGGGGCGTGGTCGGTACGCTGGCAAGCGCGACCGGCTCGCCAGGCTGACCCGCCTCGTCTCGATCCTCCAGGCCCACCCCGACGGCATACGCACGGCAGAGGTGGCCGAGCGCGTCGGCATGTCTGTGCGGACGGTCTACCGGGACCTGCGCGCGATCGACGAGGAGATCGGCGTCCCCGTCTGGGCCGATGGTGGCCGCTGGGGGATTGACCAGGAGAAGGCGTTTCTCCCGCCGCTGAAACTGACCCAGGGCGAGGCGATGGCGGTCGTCCTCGCGGCACGGCTCATGGTCCGATACGCCGACAAGTACGACCCGGACCTCGCCGCGGCGTTCGAAAAGCTCGAGCAGGGTCTACCCGCCGCGCTAGCCGAACACGTCGAGCGGACGCTGGACATCCTCTCCAAGGCGCCGCGCGACGAACGGTTCAGTACCAATGTCCGGCTGCTGACAAAGGCGTGGGCGGAGCGTCGCGTCGTGACCATCGACTACGAGCCGGCCCACCGCGACGATGGCGCCGCGCCGCGCCGCGCGACCGTCCGGCCGTATCTGCTCGAGCCGTCCCTCCAGACGCACGCGCTCTACCTGATGGGGTTCGACGAGGGCCGCGGGGCGATCCGCACGTTCAAGGTGGAGCGGATCCGGACGGCCGCCCTGACGCCCCGGACTTTCGAGCCGCCTGACCCGGCAGCGACAACGAACTCGCTCCGTGCCGCCTGGGACATCATCGCCGACCAGGAACCCGTATCGGTCGTGTTACGCTTCACCCCACGCGTCGCGTCCCGGGTTCTCGAAGCAACCTGGCATCCCACGCAGACCGTGGCCGTCGATCCCGAGGGCTCACTACACTGGCGCGCCACGGTCTCTGGCACGATCGAGATCCGACTCTGGATCTTGGCATGGGGCGATGACGTGGAGGTTCTGGAGCCCCGGTCTCTGAGGGCGGACGTCGCCGCCACGCTCCACCGCGCATTGACCCGCTACGAGGACGTTCGCCCATGAAGCTGCTCCGAGTTGGCCTTGCCATCGCGCTCCTTGCGGCAATCCCCGGAATGACAAGAGCAGCGACGGCGACCGAGCCGGAGCGCCAGATCATGGCCCACGTCAACGCGGCCAGGGCGGAGCTGGGCCTCGCGCCGTTGCATTCGGACCCGCGATTGTGGGTCCTGGCGGACGAGCGAGCGGCGGCGATGGCATCGGCCGACGTCCTCAGCCACGCGGTCGCGGGATCGCTCCAGGGCGGGCTGGAGCGCGTCGGTATCCAGTGGTACGGCCACGGCGAGGTGATCGCCTTCTCGTCCGCCTCCGGCGGCGACGGCGCAACGCACCTCTTCGACCTGTGGGCCTCGAGCCCGTCGCACTGGGCGCTCCTGATCAGCGGCTCGTTCAACTATCTCGGGGTGGGCATGTCCAGGTCCGGCTCGGGTCGGACATATGGCGCCATCGTGCTGACCGAATCGAAGGACCGGACCGGCGCGCGGGCGACGATGGTGTCGGCCTCGGTCAGCGGGAACGACGTACGCTGGTCGTGGCGTGGTGCGGATCCGCTCCTCCAGACCCACACCGCTGGTCTTCGCGATTTTTCCGTTCAGCAGCGCACGGACGGGGGCAAGTGGGTAACGGTCAGCGGCACGACGACGGCCAGCCGGCGTTCGGCGCTCAACCGGGCTCGCGGGCATTGGTACGGGCTTCGGGTGCGGGCGCGCGACCGTGCCGGCAACATCGGGCCCTGGTCGGACGAGCTCCGCGTCTGGGTGCCATGACCCGGTGATCCGGCGGCACCCGTTCCGGGCGGTCAACCTGATCAGCGACCCGATCCACGGGTATGTCGAACTGACCAAACGCTTGGCTCGCGGTGAGTCGGCCGCGGCCGGATTGCCCGACGAAGATGCCGCCGAGGAGGATCTCCTCGATACGGCCTGGCTGCAACGGATGCGCCGGATCAGCCAGCTCCAGAGCGCGCGGTGGGTCTTCCCCACCGCGGAGCACTCACGGTTCACCCACGGTCTCGGAGTCATGCACGAAGCGGGCCGCTGGGCACGGTCGCTCTATCCAAGCCTTCGCGGTGCCGTCGCGGCAGCCGGCGGGTCCGTTCCCTCTGAGGGGCTCGCCGTAGAAACGCTCCGGATGGCCGGGCTCCTCCATGACGTCGGGCACGGACCATTCGCCCATTTCTTTGACGACCGCGTCCTGGCGGCGTTCGCCAGCCCGCCCGATCCGCGGCGTGCCGAGGGCAAACGGCTGACCCACGAGGACTTGTCCCAGCAGATCATTGAGGGCGAGCTCGGACCATTGCTCCGCGCGCTCAGACGGGCACCCGGCGCCGACCCGGAGCGGGACGCCTTCGCCGATGACGAATGGCTGGACCCAGCCTGGATCGCCTACCTCATCGCGAAGCCGGCCCTCGTCGACGCGTCCATGCCGCTGTGGCTTCGATGGCTCCAGCCGCTGCTGTCTGGCGTGTTCACGGTGGACAACCTCGACTACGTCCGGCGAGACGCGTATCTGACCGGAGTGGCGGTCGGTCCGGTCGATGTCGAGCGCCTGCGGCGGTACGCCTTCATCTCGGAGCGTGGGCTGACGCTCTATGAGCCCGGTCTCGCCGCCCTCGAGATGTTCCTGACCGCCAGGCGGTTCATGTACCAGCAGGTGTACTTCCACCGGACCGTGCGCGCGATCGACCTGGACCTCGCCGAGGTGTTCGGCGTATCGGTTCGGGCGATCTTCGGGGACGGGTCGCCGGCCGAGCGGATCGCGGCCTATGCCGACCTGGACGAGTACTCCCTGCTCCACCAGGCTGCCCGCTGGGCCCGGGGCGAGGACGTGTCGGAGGTGAGCGGACACGATCCGGGCGACCACCGCGTGCCCGCCCACGTGGCCGCAACCTGGCGGGCGATCCTGCTGCGCCGCCCCAGCTGGCGGGCCGAGGCGGAGGTTCGAGCGGAATACGAAGCCGGCGCCCAGCCGGCGGACCTGATCGCCTCGCTCGGTCAGGCCGAGCCAGGCCGAGTTGCCATCGACCTCGCGGTGGTGGACGCGCGCCCGGCCGACGTTTCTGCCGGTGAGGCGCCGCGGCTTGCGATCGAGATGCGTGATGGGTCCATGGGGCCGACACTGGCCGAGGCACTGGGACGCCTGCCCGGCTATGCGCTCATCGGTCGCCGATATCGCCGCGCCAGGGGTATAGTCGGCGGGTGACCAGACCACGGCGGTCAGCTCGGACGGGTCCCGCGGGGGCGGCGACCTACGAGCCACTGGCCATCCCCGGCGCCGAGGAACGGCTTCGTGCGGACGGCGGGCGCTCGAGCGAGCGCTGGCGGGCACTCCTCGCCGAGGACGGCCTGATCCTGGCCGACGGCGCGATGGGCACGATGCTCTTCGCGTCCGGTCTGCAGTTCGGCGACCCGCCGGAAACCTGGAACCTGAGCCATCCCGACGTCGTGCGCCGGATCCACCGCTCGTACCTCGAGGCCGGGTCGCGGATCCTGATGACAAACACCTTTGGCGGGAACCGGCTCCGGCTGAGCCTGCACAACCTCGATCGACGGGTTGCCGAGCTGAACCGGACGGCGGCCATCCTGTTGCGCGGCGAGGTCGACGCGGCCAGCAGCCGGGCGCTCGTGGCCGGCGATATCGGCCCAAGCGGCTCGATCATGGCGCCGACCGGTACGCTCGAGTACCCCGAGGCGGTCGACGTCTTCGCCGAGCAGGCCGCAGCGCTCGCGGCCGGTGGCGTGGACCTGATCTGGATCGAGACCATGTCCGATCTGCTCGAGATGCGGGCGGCGATCGAAGGGGTGCGCACGGTCGCGCCCGCCCTGCCACTGATTGCGACGATGACCTTCGACACGCGGGGACACACGATGATGGGGGTCTCGCCCGAACAGGCGGTCGCAGCGCTGTCCGCGTGGGGCGCCGACGCGATCGGGGGGAACTGTGGAAACGGTCCGGACGAGCTCCTCGAGGTTGTCCGTCGCATGCGTGCTGCCGACCCGCACGCCGTCCTCGTCGCCAAGTCCAATGCCGGGATGCCCGAGCTCGTGGACCTGCGCGCCGTGTACCGGACGAATCCGGACACGATGGCCGCGTGTGCGATCGACATGCGCGATGCGGGTGCCAGAATCATCGGCGGCTGCTGTGGAACGACGCCCGAACACCTCGCCGCGATGGCGCAGCTGACCGCGACCCTGGAAGGCAAGGCTCCCGGCTCCGCGGCATAGCGTCACGAATCGGCCGTTCTGAGACCGAGCGGCGGTCGATCCGACCTCGTCGGCCAATGCGTCGTACCATGAGGCCCGCCCGCCGCCGACCAGCGACCCCGCGACTCCGCACGAGACCGATCCCATGCCGAAGCCGCCGAGGCCCTTCGCCGCCCCGACCTTCGCCCTGGCGCTGATCATCGCGAGCGCGCCCCTGCTGCTGGTCGCCCCCGGACCGATCGCGGCCGCCATCGTCAGCGCCTACACGTCGGCAAGTCGCGAACCAGTCGCACCCGGCGTCGTCCACGACGTGGGACGGATCGCCACCACCGCCGGGAGCCAGGCGGTCAACGTCGTGGAGGTCGAGCCGAACAACCCGTTCATCTCGTTCGAGTCGTCGCTTTCGAACGGCCGCGTGACCGGGCTGGAGCGGACGAGCAGCCAGGCGCAGAATCACTCCTTCGAGGGTCATCGCGTGGTCGCCGCGATCAATGGCGACGTGTGGGCCGGCTTCTCCAACGACATGGAGCACGCCCCGAACGGTCTCCACGTCCAAGCCGGCGAGCTCGTGACGGCGGGGCCGGCGGCGCGCCCCACCTTTGGCGTCGGCGCGGATGGTCGACCGCTCATTGGCGCCCCACTCGTCAGTGTGACGCTCGGCACGCTCAGCGGCAGCCAGTTCGTGATCAACCGCGTGAACCAGTTGCGGCGGCCCGGGGAGATCGTCATGTACACGCCGCATTTCGGCCGTCAGACGAGCGCCGCTGCATCCGGCATCGACGTCGTGATCTCGGGGCTGGCCCTGCCGCTCCGGACGTCGGGAACATGGACCGGCACGATCGCCGCCACGCGGCCTGCCGAGGGTGGCCATGCCATCGCCCCTGGTTCGATCGTGGTCACCGCGCCGGCAACGTCGCTTCTCAGTGCCCTCGTTCCGGGCGAACCAGTCACGCTCGCCACGGCCGTCACGGGCGGCTGGGAGTCGATCCAGCACGCGGTCGGGGCGCGCGAGTGGATCGTCCGCGACGGCGGCATCAGCATTTCGCCCAACCCCGCGAGCGCCAACGAGATCCATCCACGGAGCGCCATCGGCCTGACCGCTGACGGACGCCTGATCCTCGCGACGGTGGATGGCCGTCAGCCGGGGTGGAGCAGCGGTGTTCGATTGCCTGAGCTCGCCGATTTCATGATCTCGCGCGGAGCCGTCGTCGCGCTCAACCTCGACGGCGGCGGGTCGACGTCGCTGGCGGTCCGTCGCGCGGGCACAGCCGGGCCCGTGCTTGTCAACCGGCCATCGGACGGGTCGGAGCGGGCGGTCACGAACAGCATCCACGTGATCAGCAACGCACCCACCGGGCCACTGGCAACGCTCAAGGTGGAACCGGGTGCGCGGACGATCTACAAGAACGCGACGCTCGACTTCCGGGCCAACGGCATGGACGCCGCGTACAACCAAGTCCCGCTCGGCGGTCAGGTCGTCTGGTCGGTCTCGCCACCGATCGGCACCATCGACGCAGCGGGCCATTTCGTGGCGACCGAGGCCGGCTCCGCGCAGGTCACCGCATCGGCCAATGGCGTGGTCGGCTCGGCCGCCATCACCGTCCTCATCGACACGAGTCCGCCCGAGGGGTCGCCGCCACGCGTGACGCTCCCGACGGGACGCGGCATCGGCATCGGCGTCCCGGTCTCGATTGGCTGGAACGCCGCCTCGGATGTCGGCTCGGGTGTTGCCGCCTACGAGCTGCAGCGGAGCGTCGACGGCGGGCCGTGGACAACGATGCCCAAGGCGGCTGCCCTATCCCAGAGCACGATCCTGACCCTGCCCCGGAACCGGACCTACGAGTTCCAGGTCCGGGCGATGGACGCGGCGGGGAACATAGGACCGTGGCTCACGACGGGCTCGTTCCGACTTGCGGTTGCGCAGGAGACGACCCGTGCGTTGTCATTCGTGAAGGGCACGTGGAGTCGGACGACCTCGCCGTCCTACGACGGCGGCGGGGCCCGGTCGACGCGCACGGTCGGGGGCATCGCCCGCTTCACGTTCACCGGCAATACCGTTGCCTGGGTCTCGGCGCGAAGCCCGGTCCGGGGCGCGGCGCGCGTGTACGTCGACGGCGTCCTTGCCGGCACCGTCAACACGTACAGCCCGAGCAGCGCCGCTCGACTGATGGTCTTCAGCAAGACCTGGACGACCTCGGCCAGGCGGACCGTCGAGATCCGGGCCCTCGGGACGCCCGGCCACCCACGCGTGGATCTCGATTCGTTCGTGGTCGTGACACCGGTCGCTGGGGTCAGCCCACCACCTGGCCCGACGCCTCCACCACCTCCGCCGCCGCCGGCCGTGACGCCCATCCCAGTGGCGACGCCCATGCCGCCAGCATCGCCGGCGGGCGAGGTTCTCGTCGGTGCGGGCGACATCGCGTCATGCGGCCTGACCGGCGACACGGCAACCGCGAACCTGATCGCTGGCATCGCGGGCACGGTCTTCACCGCCGGGGACAACGCCTACGGGACGGGCAGCACGGCCGACTTCAACGACTGCTACGCCCCGACCTGGGGCGCGTTTGCCGATCGAACCTACCCCACCGCCGGAAACCACGAGTACGACACCCCGGGAGCCGCCGGGTACTTCAACTACTTTGGCGCACGCGCCGGGCCGGCAGGCAAGGGCTGGTACGCCTACGACCTGGGCGCCTGGCGAATCTACGCGCTGAACTCGAACTGCTTCGTCGTCGGCTGCGCCGCTGGTGGGGAGCAGGAACAGTGGCTCCGAGCGGATCTTGCGGCCAACCCGCGCCAGTGCGTACTCGCCTACTGGCACCACCCGCGGTTCAGCTCAGGCCAGCATGGCAACGACGCGGAAGTCGCCGCGATCTGGAACGCCCTCTACGAGGCCGGCGCAGAGATCGTCGTCAACGGCCACGACCACAACTACGAGCGGTTCCGGGACCAGACGCCGTCGGCGGTGGCAGATGACGCGCGGGGCATCCGCCAGTTCGTCGTCGGCACGGGCGGTGCGTCGTTGGTCGGCTTCGGGACGGTCAAGGCGAACAGCCAGGTCCGCAACAGCTCCACGCACGGCGTGATCAAGCTCACCCTCGGCACGTCGGCGTACAGCTGGCAGTTCATCCCGGTCGCGGGCAACACCTTCACCGACTCGGGCACCGGCAGCTGCCACTGAGTCTTTCGTTGGCGGGCTGCGTCACGGGTCGTCTCACGGCGTGACCGGGACCTCGGGCGCGGGTTCATCACCCAATCGAGGGGATCCGGCGACTTCCCCCGGTCTGACCGGTCTGGGCGTCGTCCGCCGGTTCGTCTCGGTCGCGGGCGTGTCCTCGTCGCTGCTGCGCGCCGCCTCCCAGATATCGCTTGCGATTTCCTGGGTATCACGCGCCGCTTCATGAAACGGCAAGGTCGACGGCGTTGCGTTCGCTCGACGACTTTCCGCTTCGCGCAGACTGCCGATCCGCTCGACCATGTGATCTGCGGAGAGCTGGTGGAAATCGGATCGATGGCGATCGACCTGCCGCTCGATCGCCGCTCGGTCTTTACCGACTGCCCTGGCCAGCCGTCTCTCGGCGTCTCGCCACGACCCCAGGGCGGTCTCGATCGCCTGTCGACGCGACAAAATCGGCCTCCTCCCTCGAAAAGGGCCCGGTCGGACGTCGCTGCAGATGCCAGCGTGACGGCGTCGGCCGGAGGTTCTTCTCGCAACCTACGGGGGAACCTCGTGCCTGTCATGACGGACCGTCATGCCTTCGCGCCCAAACCGACCGCAGCTGCCCTGACCAGCGCGACACGCCGGCGCTGGCGCGGCTCAACGGAGGCGGAGACCGCCTCGGACGGCTTGCACACCGAGACCGACGAATGCCAGGAGGAGAATGGCGGAGAGAGGCAACGACGAAGGGCCCGATGGGCTGGTGCCGCCTGCCACGTCACCGTCGGTTGGCGGGACGGTGACGTGGGGTGCCAGGGTGGGGGTCGGGGGCGCTGTGGTTGGCGTCGCAGGGGTCGCTGTCGGCGCTGCGGGCGTCGCGCTTGGACTGGCCGTAGGGCTCGCAGTCGGTGAGGGCGTCGGCGTTGGGGTAACAGCGGTGCCGTTCGTGATCGTTGCCGAGCAGATGACGAGGCTTCCGCCGCCGTTGGCAGCGCCGTTGCACTGATTGATCGTGACCGACGGCGCCGCGGACATTGTTCCCGTCGCCGTGCACGTCAACCCGACGAGGGTGCCGCCGTTGGCCGAACCGTTGCACTGCGTGATCGTGGCGCCGGACGTGGTAGCTGGAAACGGATTGCAGCCGGTCGTGATCCCGCCGCCGGACCCGACACATTGATTGACGGTCACGGCGGTCGCCCCGGGACTGACACCGATGAAATCATTCGTGATCTGGACACTGCAGCGCAGCGTGCCGCCACCGCCGTTGATCGAGTCGTTGCACTGGTTGACATGCGTGACGGGCGCGGTGAGGGAGGAGGTGGTGGTCGTGCACGCAGCCGCAGGGTTGCCCGCGGCGCCATGACACTCGCGGACCGTCACAAGCGCGGTGCCTCCGGCGGCCGTGATCGAGTTGATGACGGTGACCTCGCAGATCAGGCCCAGCCCGCCCGTGTTGTCGACACCGTTGCTGCAGGTCGTCGTCGGGGC
>JBKKCW010000138.1:0-2617 GCA_046712485.1 Candidatus Limnocylindrales bacterium | reverse complement strand
GGCCTGGGCCTGGGACCGGATGCCATCCGCACCCTGGCGGCGTACCTGATCGATCGTGGCGGGCATCATCGGATCACGATCGATCCGGCCATCGAGAACACACGCGCGGTCGCGGCCTACACGAAGGTCGGCTTTCGGCCCGTTGGCCGCTTGCGGCAGTACCAGCGGATGGCAGACGGCCGTTGGATAGACGGATTGTTGATGGAGATGTTGGCCACCGAGCTGGTCCGCGAACATCCCGGCGGAACAGAGTGAAGATCGTGATCCATCACCCGCCCGACAGGGTCAAGCCCCCGTCGGCGATCACGTGCACGCCCTGGTCGTGTGCCAACGCCTGACCAAGCACTTCACGATCCGCAGCGCTCGACCACGTCGCGGATGGCATCGATCACCACCTGTGGCTCCTGCAGGTGCGGGAAATGGCCGCTGTTGCGGCCGATCACGTGCCGTCCGTGCGGAGACAACGCAACGAGCTCGCGCTGGCTGTCGACGTGCGCCCGAAAGGCTGTCGCGGGCACGAGCGGCATCCGCTGACCGCCCGTGACGACGACAAGGGGGATGTCGGGGAATGGCGGAGCAGTTTCGATCTGCCGCAGGGTGACATCGACCGAGTCCAGCTCACTGCTCGGGACCCGCCGAGTGAGCCGGGCAACGATCCCGAGCGCCGCGTTGATCAGCCTCGCCAAGCCGCCCGGTGACGGGCCGTTGAGGATGTCGTCGGAAGCGGCAGCGTCGACCAGCACGACGCCGCAGACCTCGTCAGCGTGGATCCGGGCAAAGAGGTTGGCGTACAGGCCGCCCAGAGAGTGCCCGACCAGGATGTACGGCGGACGCGTCGCTGCCGCATCCAGGGCGGCCCGGAGGGTTGCGACGATCGTAGCCCCCGATTGCTCGCCGGGCGGAGGGTCGCTCCGCCCGGTGCCAAACCGGTCGTAGGCGAAAGTCGCGCTGATCCGTGCCGCCTCGGGTCGGACGCGAAACCAGGAATCCAGGTCCATGCCCGCGCCGCTGAGGAACACGATGACCGGTGATCCGTCGCCGGCCGCCACGTAGGAGAGCCGGGCGCCATCGACGATCGCGACCGACCGGTCGGCGCGCCTGCTCACCGCGTACGCCGCGCCGTCGCGTCGGGGGTTCACGCGCGTGCCGGCGAGTGAGGAGCCGCGCCGTCATCCCGGAGGGATGTTGTGGTTGAGCCGGAACACATTGTCGGGATCGTAGCGTCGCTTGAGGGCGATCAGACGCTCGAGCTTCTGCGGTCCGTAGACCCTGAGCGCGGCCGCACGGGTCGCGGCCGGTTGGTCCTCCGCCCCGAGGAAGTTGAGGTAGACGCCGCCGGATGCATGCGTCTCCATGTCCGCCGCGAAGCCACGAATCCACGCTGTGCGCCGGGCGTCGTCGGACGGGTCGACCCAGAACCCATAGATGTTCAGCCAGTACCTCGCCGCTCGGTTCGGGAACGGGGTGGCGTCGTCGGGGACCCGGCCAAAGGCACCATCCATATGGTGGATGTCGAACGCGGTTCCCCGCCACGTGAGCTCTCGAGCTCGCTGCAGCAACGTCTTGATGCACGCGTCGTCGAGGCGGTCGAACGATGTGTTCTTCCAGTACGCGCGCGAACCCTTCGGGAACAGTACGTCGGCAGCCGACTGCCAGGCCCGCCAGGTGGTGGGATCCAGGGTCTCTGCATCCGGCGGCGCGGCCACGCGAAGCTTGTCGATCCACGTCTCGGCCTCGGTCCGATCTGGGGATGCCCAGGCGAACCCGACGAGCATCAGCAGCTCGTCGCCGAGGTCCCACTCGACCGCTGGGACGAGGAACGAGATGATCGATGTCATGTCGTCTGGCAGGGCCGACGTCCACGTGGCGTAGGCGCGCAACGCCTCGTGCCAGCGGGCGGCGTTGTAGATGAAATTGCCAGTGACGACGTCCGGTCCGAGCGGGTGCGCCCGGAATGTGAATTGCGATACGACTCCGAAGTTGCCGCCTCCACCCCGGACGCCCCAGAACAGCTCCGCGTTCTCGGTGGCGCTGGCGCGCACAACGTCTCCGGCCGAGGTCACGACCTCCACGCCGAGGAGGTTGTCGACCGTAAGGCCGTACGAGCGTGTCAGCCAACCGACTCCCCCACCGAGCGTCAGCCCAGCCATGCCAGTGCCCGACACCACGCCGCACGGGACCGCAAGATGGTGCGGCTCCGTTGCCCGATCGACATCGGCGAGGGTGGCGCCGGGACCAACACGGACTTCGCGGGAAGCTGGATCGACCTCGACAACGTTCAAGCCGCCAAGGTCGAGCACGATCCCGTCGTCGACGGTGCCGTTGCCGGCTACGTTGTGGCCGCCGCCGCGGATCGCAAGCAACAGGCCATGGTCGCGGGCGAACCGGATCGTTGGCGCGATGTCGCTGATGGATTCCGCACGAACGATCGCTGCCGGCTTGCGGTCGATCATGCCATTCCAGACGCGCCGCGCGTCGTCATAGCCAGCGTCACCTGGCTGGATCAGGCGGCCGGCGAGCTCGGTCCCGAGCCCGTCGAGTGCGACGGCAAGGGACGTGGTCCTGTGTGTGGGCATGCTCATCGACGAATTGTGCCTGCTTGCGCGGTCCTCGACGA
>JBKKCW010000137.1:0-2937 GCA_046712485.1 Candidatus Limnocylindrales bacterium | reverse complement strand
GATCGCGACCAAGGCTCGCGCGGAGACCGAGCTCAGCGAGGAGATCCTGCGCGAATCGGATCCCTAAGACTCTGTACTCACCGGGTCAAGCAGGAGTGTCCTGCTTAGCCGCCATCGGTGGTGACGGTTTCGACGTGGCCATGCGTTGGCCCTGCTGGGAGCCTGCTGGGATCCTGCTGGGATTCCAGCCAGATTGGTCTACGAGCCCATCCCCGTGTCGATCATTCCATTCGGACAAGAATCTCAGACCGTGGAGGCCCGAATCCGGGTTAAGCCACCAACCGGGCTGGTCAAGCTGACGCATCTGGTCACGTTCGTGACGCCTACACCAACCAGGCTGGAAATGGGCGCGCGTCGGCGACCGCTCAGCGCGCGTCGGCGACCGCTCGTATGTGGGCTGGGCTCCGACGCAGGCCAACTGTTGCGGGTTACGACGCCAGCGCGAACACCTCGATCGGCTGTTCCAAGCCCTTGACCTTCTGCCGGCCACGTTCCTCGAAGCGGAACCCGCTGCCCTCAAGGACGTCGACCAGCGAAATCCCGGCTCGAGGATGCCGCGACCCATCGTCACGGAGCCGATGTGCACCAGGTCGACGATCCCCTTGGGAAACCGGCGCACCTCATCCGGGCGCGTCGAAGCTCTTCTGCTGGATGGCTGCGCGGGAACGTTCCTCGCGCCCGAGCGTCCACTGACCGTCCTTCAACCGGCGGCCCCGATGGCGAGCTCCGGCTCGCGGAGCGACAGATGTGAGCTCGCATGCTCGTCGCGCTCGGCCGGCAGGAACCAGCCGGGCAATGCGGCAACGAGCTCAGGTTCACCGTAGACGCGAACCGAACCTGCAGCGATGGCATCACTCCATGAGCGAAGGCCGCGGGCGATGGGGTTGAGATCGGCCGCATCGGCCTCCACGTAGACATAGCGGTCCTGGCCGATCAGCGGGTCCTCGATGCAGAGGGTGGGTTCGGTCCCGCGCGCGAGGAGCAGCCAGCAACGGCCCGCATCGTTGCCGCGCATCGCGACCTCGAGCGCGACCTGGCGCTCGGGTGCGGTTCGCACGTCGACGCGGTGCGCGAGCCACCACAGGATGATGGTGGGGTCGCGCTGGGCCATGGCCGGATCCTCGGGCACCCACTTTTCGGCCCACTGCCAGAGCGACTTCAGCGTCGGCATCAGCTGCTCGCCAGCGGGCGTGAGGCAGTAGGGCAGCGATCGCGATCCAGTCGATGGACCACGAGCGACCAGCCCGATCTCCTCGAGCTTTCGGAGTTTGTCGGCCAGCACCGACCGCGAGACGTGGCCCGGCAGGCCGCTGGCCAGGGTGTTGAACCCCTGCGCCCCGAACATCGCCAGCTCGCGCACGATGAGGAAGCTCCAGCGGTCGCCCAAGTGCTCGACCGCTTTGGTGAAGGCGCAGTAGTCGCTCTTGGCGCTCGATCCCATGGACGCATTCTCGCACCGCACACAACGCCAAGTTCGGTGTTCGAACTAGGCGGGCCACACGGCCGCTGGCATCGTGGCTGCCATGAAGTACCAGACGCGGAGGTTGGGTTGATGAGCACTGAGCATGTGGAGCGCCACGAGGTGGTTGTGATCGGCGCCGGTCAGGCGGGCCTGGCGGCGGGTTACCACCTGGCCCAGCGGGGCATCGAGTTCGTCATCCTGGAGGGCGGGAGGCGGGTGGGGGACGTGTGGCGCGATCGCTACGACTCGCTGCTGCTCTATTCGCCCGCCATATACGATGCCCTGCCCGGGCACCCGTTTCCGCTCGGGCGCAACGTCTTCCCGACCGGGGCCCAGATGGGCGATTACCTGGAAGCGTATGTTGCGCAGCACCGTCTTCCGGTGAGGACCGGGGTCCGCGTGGACTCCCTCCGAGCAGCCCCGGATGCCAGCGCCGGTTACCTGATCACCGCCGGTCCACGGACATACAGCGCCAACCAGGTGATCGTCGCAACCGGCGCCTTCCAGCGACCCCACGTTCCGGAGTTCGCCGCGCAGCTGGACCCACATATCCGCCAGCTGCACGCGGCCGACTACCGCAACCCCGGGCAGCTCGCCGACGGTGCGGTCCTGGTGGTCGGTGTCAGCCACTCCGGCGCGGATCTCGCTTATGAGGTCGCGGCGGCCGGCCACCGCACCATCCTGGCGGGTAAGGATCACGGGCAGCTGCCGTTCTCAGTGGACAGCCGCCGAGGCGTGCTCGCCTGGCCGATCCTGCGCTTCGTCGCCTGGAACCTTCTCACCCTCAGCACGCCGATCGGTCGCAAGATGGCGCCCGTCGTCCGGAAGGGTGGGGGACCGCTGCTGCGGATCAGGCGCGGCGACCTCGAGCGCGCCGGCGTAGAGCGGTTCGAGGCACGGACGACAGGAGTCAGCGACGGGAAGCCGATGCTGGCCGACGGGACGGTGCTCGATGTGGCAAACGTGATCTGGTGCACCGGCTTCCGCCCTGACTTTGGCTGGATCGACGTGCCGGTCTTCGGCGCGGACGGTTGGCCGAGGCAGTACCGCGGCGTCGTCGACGCGAGCCCCGGCCTCTACTTCCTGGGAATCCCGTTTCTCTATTCGTTCACGTCGATGCTGGTCGTCGGTGCCGGACGGGACGCGGCCTACGTCGTGGAGCGGCTGACGCGGAATCGCAAGACCCGACGCCGCGCCAAGGAGGCCAATCCGCACTCCGAAGCCGCCTGACCCCCAAACTCCGCCTCTGCGCCACGCACGGGTCGCTTGACGGGCGAACTAGCCGGCCAGCGTGGCCAGGAATTGGGCCGGGGTCATGACCGGCAGGTGATCGCGCAGGTCGAGCAGGTGGGCATCGCCCGACACGAGCACGTCGGCTGCGGCGGCGCGCGCGAGGTCCACCAGGTACTCGTCGTCGGGATCGGCGCTGAGCGGCCGAGCGCTCGGCACCGGGTCATCGAGGATCGTCGCTTCGT
>JBKKCW010000136.1:0-2506 GCA_046712485.1 Candidatus Limnocylindrales bacterium | reverse complement strand
TCGATGCGCTCCCGTCCGCCCGGACCGAAGTCCAACGAAGAACCGGCCGCGGATGCAGTAGGCATACGTGTCATGGCCGGGATGGACATGCCAGCCTGAGGCCTGGTGCGGGGCGTTCTCGACCACGACCGACCCAGACGTGCTCGTCGGCGAACGCTTCGAACCGAGCGACACCTGGTGTCGACGTCGCGGGCAGGCGGTTCGTCCCTCGTGACAAGGATCGGTCGATCCATCGCCCACCCTCCATTCGCACGCCCAGACTACCGTTCGGTGACCTCTGACGGAAGGCGGCGAGCGGAGATGCGGTAGGCCGAGGTCATTCCCACGCGATGGCAAGATCGTGTCCATTTTGCCAGCGATGGTGCGTGTAACGGATTGAGGATCCGCGCGTTCCTCCTCACTGGGGGTGACCGTAAGGTGAATGGGCCTCCGGCTAATCCCCGTCCCCCCGCTCGATCACACCGCAGGCGATCCGACCGCCCGCGTCCCCAGTCGCTAGGGTCGTGGCATCGGGCCCGCCAGCCGCGTAGCGTGTCGGGATGTTCGCGTAGTTGTCCGGGTTTGCATGGACGATCAACGCCCGGCCTAGGACGTCGGCCAGGGCGTATCGGTCGCTCACGAAGCGCGCCTCACCCGTGCCGTCCGCGTTCACCAGCAGAACCGGCATGTCTGCGGCATGCCCGGGGTGACCAGCACCGCCTGGGTTGAAGTGCCCGAGCGCTGAGGTGAAGGGCGGGGTGCACTCGCCGATGGTGTGCACGTGAAAGCCATGGAAGCCTGCCGGCAGGCCCTGGACCTCGACCCGTACGCGCACGGCGCCAGCATTCTCGGTGAGCTTGACGACCCCAACCGGGTTACCGCTGACGTCATGGAGCACGGCCTTGGCCGCGCTTCCTTCACCGCCTTGGCCAACGGCAATACCGGCAGAGAGCGCCAAGAGCGCCAGGCCAGCTAATGCAAGAATGGCAACCCGCTTGATCATATTTGCTGCCCTCCATCTGTGACGCGCGGCTGATCGCGAGCCTGGGTGCGCGAACACCGAAGGAGCGTCCGCATATCTATCGCCCTCCATCCCTTGATAGCAATCTTGTCCGGGCGTCCTCACCGCCCGTCCACGATCACCACGTCGAAACTGGTGGCGGTCGGCGGGAACCCGGAGTCGAACTTGGCGTTGACCACCGCCAGCCTGCTGCCGTCGCGAAAACCGCTCTGGGCCCCCGTTCCCGTGCCTGCCCCCGATCGGCCCATCGTGCATCTCACAACCTGCGCGGAACAAGGCTCCATTACACAGATCCGGTGCTTCGGGTCAACGCCTCACTCGCCGGCGGTGGGGCCTGGCCCCGCGAAACCTCAGTCGCCGTTGACGGGCCGAGTAATCGGATAACCGCGACACGACTCGGATGGTGCCCATGGTCCCCGTCGGGCAGCCGCCGATGGGCCGCCCGCCTGTCATTAAGCTCGCCCTGGTCCCGTTTGGGGTAGATCAGCCGATCACCTATCGAAGCGTGCCGTCACTTACCGCGGGCTGATCGCTTGCCCGCGCTGCTACCCTCTCCTCACGCGAGGCCCAGGCCACCGCCTCGCAGGGGACCGATGACCGAGTTCGCCACCAACGTCCTCCACGCCGGCGACAACCGGCAGCCCGCAGATTGAGGTGAGCATGCCCGTCCGCGAACACACTCCCGCGCGCGTGCGGAAGTTCGTGTTCGATCACTTCCTGGAGCACGCGGCGCCCCCCGTCGTCGAGCAGGTGATGACGGCGCTCTCGCTGTCGCGGGACGAAGCGACGGGCGTGCTTCGTGGCCTTGAGGCGGCCCGCCACATTGCGCTCGTGAAGGGCACCGCGCGGATCCTCATGGCGTTCCCGTTCTCGGCGATCGCGACGCCGTTCCGGGTCACGGTGCGGGGTCGCACCTACTTCGCGAACTGCGCGTGGGACGCCATCGCGTTCCACGCCATGCTGGGAGACGACGTCCGGATCGAGTCGTACTGCCATCATTGCGCCGCCCTCATCGAGCTCGAGATGAGAGACGGCCGCGCCGTGAAGGTGGACCCGAAGGACACCCTCGTCTACCTGGCCCTACCTCCCACGCAATGGTGGGAGAACATCGTCACCACTTGCTCGAACACGATGGTCTTCTTCGCGTCCCCGGAACATCGCGACGCGTCGGCCCTGTGCGCGTCGGCGGACGTGGCAGCCTCGCTGACGCCGGACCAGGTCCACGCCTTGAGCGGACCGATCTACGCGAGCAAGTTCGCCCTCGACTATGCGCGGCCCTCGAAGGAGGAGCTGCTCGAACATTTCGCCGCACTCGGTCTCACGGGCGACTACTGGAAGTTGTAAGGGGCTGACGGTCTGACATACCGAGACCCGACCGAGCAGCGTCGGGCCGGTGGAACCCCATTTCGCACGCGGGGATCCGGCGCCTGTTCGAGGACGTGGATCCGGGCGTCCACGTTTGGACAGATTAGCGTGGAACGCACCCGGCGTTCGGCGTATGGTGCC
>JBKKCW010000135.1:0-19051 GCA_046712485.1 Candidatus Limnocylindrales bacterium | reverse complement strand
GGGATCGGCCATCGGATCTCCATGCAATCGATTACACTAGCATTGTCGTCGGCCTGCCCACGAGCGTCAAGGTTCGCAACTGCGACAGGTTCGCACGGCGACACCGGCATTTGACCGGCCACTGTCGCAATGGGCCGGATCGACGAACCGGATCTCACGGACATCGCTCCAGTGGTGGCGCGACCGGTCGGGACGCGACCCGGCGACCGATGAGTTTTGGATGTCGTCCCGGTCTCAATGGATGACCACTTCACCACGGGACGGAGCAAAGTTCAATGACCTCGACAACTGATCTTCCCCGGGCTGGGCGCCGCGAATGGGTCGGTCTCGCCGTCCTCGCACTGGCCTGCCTGCTGTACGTGATGGATCTGACCGTGCTGCACCTCGCGGTTCCGTCCATCAGTGAGGACCTCAGGCCGAGCAGCGCTCAGCTGCTCTGGATCATCGACATCTACGGGTTCATGGTCGCCGGCTTCCTGGTGACGATGGGCACCCTCGGCGACCGTATCGGCCGCCGCAGGCTGCTGCTCATCGGCGCCGCGGCGTTTGGCGTGGTGTCGCTCCTGGCGGCATTCTCGACAAGCCCCGAGATGCTCATCGTCAGCCGAGCGCTGCTCGGCATCGCCGGCGCGACGCTTGCGCCGTCCACCCTTTCCCTGATCTTCAGCATGTTCCAGGACCCCCGGCAACGAGCCGTCGCGATCGGCGTCTGGATCTCCGCGTTCTCGGCCGGTAGCGCCATCGGACCGGTGCTCGGCGGGATCATGCTCGAGTACTTCTGGTGGGGCTCCGTGTTCCTGCTGTCGTTGCCGGTGATGGGTCTGTTGCTCGTGCTCGGCCCCATCGTCCTGCCTGAATTCAAGGACCCCAACGCCGGTCGACTGGACATCGCCAGCGCGATCATGTCGCTCGTCGCGGTTCTCGCCGTGATCTTCGGCCTCAAGCAGATCGCCCAGGACGGCATCTCGCTCATGCCGGTCGCCTCGGTCGCGCTTGGCATCGCGGTCGGGATCGTGTTCGCGCGCCGACAGTTGAAGCTGGCCGACCCAATGATCGACCTGCGCCTGTTCCGTGTCCCGGCCTTCAGCGCAGCGCTGGCGGTCAACTTCCTGGCCATCTTCGTGGCCATCGGTTACTTCCTGTTCGTCGCCCAGTACCTCCAGCTCGTCGTGGGCCTCTCCCCGTTCGAAGCGGGACTCTGGTCCGTGCCGTCGGCAATCGGCTTCATCGTCGGTTCGAATGCCGCTCCGCGGATCGTGCGCCGGTTCCGTCCCGCCTACGTCATCGGAGCTGGTCTGGCGATCTCGTCCGCGGGTCTTGCCGTGCTGACCCAGGTTGGAGCGACGAGTGGGGTCGGGGTCGTCGTGGCAGGGTCGATCATCATCTCGCTGGGGCTCGCACCGGTCCTGTCGCTGACGACGGACCTGATCGTCGGGTCCGCCCCGCCAGAGCGCGCGGGCGCTGCATCCGGGATCTCGGAGACCGGTGCGGAACTGGGCGGAGCGCTGGGAATCTCCATCCTCGGCAGCATTGGGGTGGCCATCTACCGTGGCAGCCTGGACGACGGGTTGCCGGCCGGCGTCCCGGCGGAGGCGGCGACCGTTGCCCGCGACACCCTTGGTGGGGCCGTGGGCGTGGCACAGCAGCTCCCTGGTCAACTCGGCACGGCGGTTCTGGACGTCGCGCGGGATGCGTTCGTGCAGGGCATGCAGGTGGCAGCCGGCATCAGCGCCGTCCTCGCCGTCATCGTCGCGATCGTCGCGCTGACGCTCCTTCGGAACATCCGGCCGAGCTCTGGCGACGAGGATGCTGGCGGCGAGCCGGCGGATGACCCGACCGACGAGCGATCCAAGCACGACCGCTCGGGAGCGCCGGCATTTGGCACCACCACTGCCCCCGCCGACGCGTGAGCCACACGCAGCGCCGTGGGCGAGCCGACCCGAATCCTGGGTCGGCTCGGTCCTTTGGGCGCGCCCGCCACGCCGCGGTCAACTGACCCGGCCGCGGTATCATCGGCGCCCAACCAGCACATGCTCCGCGCCGTAGCGCGGCGGAGAGGAGCGCCCCAGATGACCGAAGCCGCGATCGCGGACAGCGCGATCGAGCCATCCGCGCCCGCCCGGCACGATGCGGCCGCGGCGGATCTCGAGCAGTACCGACCCGAGCTGACGGCCTACTGCTACCGGATGCTCGGATCGGCGTTCGAGGCCGAGGACGCTGTCCAGGAGACCATGGTCCGAGCATGGCGAGGGCTGGACCGGTTCGAGGGACGCGCGCAGCTGCGGTCGTGGCTCTACCGGATCGCGACAAACGTGTGCCTGGACATGCTGACGAGTCGAGAGCGCCGCGCTCGGCCGATGGATCTCGGACCCGCCCTGACCGCCGATGCAGCTCTTGGCCCGGCCCTGCCCGATGGTCGCTGGATCGAGCCGGTCCCCGATGCCCGCGTCCTGCCGACGGGCGGCGATCCGGCCGACATGACCGTGCTCAAGGAATCCATCCGGCTCGCCTTCGTTGCCGCTCTCCAGCACTTGCCGCCGCGCCAGCGCGCCGTCCTGATCCTCCGTGAGGTGCTCCAATGGCAGGCGACGGAAGTGGCCGAACTGCTCGAAACCACCCTGGCATCGGTCAACAGCGCCCTCCAGCGAGCCCGCGCGACGCTGGCCGCGAAGGAGCTGCGCGCAACCGATCCGGCCGCGCCCCTGGACGACGACCAGCGTGAACTGTTGGCGCGGTACGTCGAGGCGTTCGAGCAGTACGACATGACCAAGCTCACGTCGCTGCTTCAGGAGGATGCCACCTGGAACATGCCCCCGTACGAGCTCTGGCTGCAGACTCACGAAGATATCGTGAACTGGTGTCTGGGACCGGGCATCGGTTGCCGCGGTTCGCGCCTGGTCCCGACGATGGCCAACGGCTCCCCCGCCTTCGGGCAGTACAAGCCAGACCCGGACGGCGGCGGGTTCATCCCGTGGTCGCTCCAGGTGCTCGAGTTGACGGGTGGACGAATCGGCGGGATCACGTTCTTTCTCGATACGGCGCGGATGTTCCCGCTCTTTGGCCTACCGCTGCGGGTCGACGCCTGACGGATCCTGGACCAGGATCAAGCCGCTCAGGCCCGTTAGAAAGAGGACGTCGCTGAGCTCCGGCGCGGCAGCGCGGAACTCGAGCCGCACCCCCAATCGCCGGGCGAGCAACCGGATGCGGCAAAGCAGGTCGATCGTTGGAGCCCCCGGCTGGTCGATCATCCCGAGATCGCAGATGGCGAGGGTGGCGCCGCAGCCATCGAGCAGCGCACGGACCTGATCGCCAAGTGGGGCGGCATCGCCACGCGCGATCCGGCCGCCGACCACGAGCAGGACCGTGCCCGGGCCGTGCGCTGGGCGAAGCGCGTGCACGAATGCGGGAGGCGGCTCCTCTGGCGCGGCCAACGGCCGTGACTCCTTTCGCGACGAATCGCTCCCGGCGCGGAGCGGAGGCGCCGAACGAGCCATCTCGTCCAGCGCCAATCAGTAAGACCGGAGCAACGCCCGGAACTCATCGGGGACAATCGATCGAGCGGCGCGTCATCTAGGATCGGGTGATGTTGCACCCGACCTATCCTTTGCTGACCGAGCGCATGGTGCTTCGTCCCTTCCGGGATGAGGATCTCGACGCGTTCCACGCCATCCAGAGCCGGCCGGACGTGGTCCGCTATCTCTACTGGGAGCCGCGGTCGCGGGACGAGGCGAGCGAGATGCTCGGTCGCCGGAAGCTGCAGATCGGCATCGACAAGGAGGGCGACGCGCTACATCTCGCTGCGGAGCTCGTCGAGACGGGCGATCTGGTCGGGCACTTCAACCTCTTCTTTGCCAGCCAGGAGCACCGCCAGGGCGAAGTCGGCTTCGTGGTGCATCCGGATCACCACGGGCAAGGCTACGGGCGCGGGGGCGCGTTCGTCATGCTGCGTCTCGGGTTCGAGGGGCTCGGCCTGCACCGCATCGTCGGGCGGTGCGACGCTCGAAATACGGCGTCGGCGCGGCTGATGGAGCGCCTCGGCATGCGCCCGGAGGCGCACCTGATCGAGAACGAGTTCGTCAAGGGTGAATGGACCGACGAACTCGACTACGCAATGCTCGATCGCGAGTGGGCAGCGCTATCGACACAGGCCTCACGGGGCTGAGACGAGAGAGCGTACTTCCAAGCCAGCAGTTCAGCCGTCGCGATCGTCCGATTCGAGGTCCAGCAACAGTTGGGCCAGCTCCAGCGCATTCGTGGCGCCGTAGTTCGCGTAGCAGTTGTTGAACAGGACATGGGTCTGCTCGACGCGGCTGGCGAGTTCTCGGACGCGCGGCGCCCATTCGGTCAGCTCGCCCTCGTCGTAGAGGTAACGGAAGCGCTCCACGGTCTGGACGCCTTTCGCCTCCCAGGTCGCTTCACGGCGACCGTGGAACCGGACGATCGCGAGATCCGGCGAAGGCGCCTCGATCACCGGCGGCACGCTCGATTTGAAGCCCTGCGGACCGTCGACGACGACCAGCGGGATCTTCCGGTCGCCCAGGAAGGCGAGCGTCCGTTCGATGTTCTTCTCGTTGAACCAGCTGGAGCTGCGGAACTCCACCGCTCCGAGTAGCCCCGCATCGCGCAGGCGTCCGGTGGCCTCCTCGATCGTCGCCCGGCTCTCGGAACTGGTGAAGAACCAGCGCGGGTACTGCAGCAGGATCGAGCCGAGCTGCCCGGCCTCCGCGAGCGGCTCGAGGCCGTCAATGAACCAGGTCCAGACCTGGTCGCGAAGGTCGTCTGGCAGGTCCTTCGCGTAGATCCGCGGTTTCGCCGCAAGCTCCGCGGGCAGGGCCTCGCGAAGGTCCTTGGGCAGCCGCTTCGTTTCCGTCGGCTGGCCGGTCATCAGGGCGTGGGCCTTGATGTCGAAGGTGAAATCCGGCGGCGTCCGTTCGACCCACAGCTCGGCGGTGCGTCGAGACGGCAGCGCGTAATAGGTCGCGTCGACCTCGACGATGGGGAAGCGGCTGGCGTAGTACCCGAGCCGTTCCTCGGCCGTGTCCGCACCGTCGGGATAGAAGACGCCGCGCGCGGTCATCGTCGGATCGGTCCACGAGGCCGTGCCCACGCGGATGGCCCCACCGCCCGACGGATGCAGGGTCTCTGCAGCAACGTCTTCGGCGAGTCGCTCCGTGCGTCGGGCGGCTCCGGCCGGCCCGGGGTCATGCCCGGGATCGAGATCCGGGGCCGCGACCGGGTCGAGCGTCGTCGCGGCTGATCGGGTGGGCGTCACGCTCCTAGGCTACCCTGAGCGTCACCATCGCCGGGGGCTCGGGTGCGGAACGCCTATGTCGAGGGATCGCGACGCTGATGGATCTCGGGCTGGCGGATCGACGATTTCTCGTGGGCGGCGCGAGCCGTGGATTGGGAGCCGCCGTGGCTCGTGCGCTGGCCGCGGAAGGCGCCCGGGTCGCCGGCGTGGCCCGAACCCAAACCGCCGTCACGGGCGCCGGACCGGGCGTCGTCTTTCCGATCGTCGCTGATCTTGCGGACCGGGACGGGCCAGGCATCGCCGTTCGATCCGCGGTCGAGGCGCTCGGCGGCCTGGACGGCCTTGTCGTCAACAGCGGCGGCCCACCAGGCGGCACGTTCGACGCCGTGGACGAGGCGGGCTGGGAGCGCGCGATTGCCGGCACCCTCCAGAGCACGATCCGCTTGATCCGGGAGGCGCTTCCGCATCTGCGCGCCGGCCGCGATCCGTCCATCGTGATCGTCCTCTCGTCGTCGGTCCGAGAGCCGATCCCGGGCCTCGTCACGTCCAACGTGCTGCGGCCCGGATTGTCCGGCCTGATCAAGACCCTCGTGACGGAGATCGCGCCGATCAGGATCAATGGCGTGGCTCCGGGTCGTTTTGACACGGACCGGGTCCGCACCCTCGACGAGGCCCGCGCGGCCGCAGCCGGCGTAGGGGTCGAGCAGGTCCGGGCCGAGATGCGAGAACGGATCCCGCTCGGTCGGTACGGCGACCCAGACGAGCTCGGGCGAGTGGCCGCCTTTCTGCTGTCACCGGCTGCGTCATATCTCGACGGCATCATCCTGCCGGTCGACGGCGGGTTGATTCGCAGCCTGCCTTGAGCGAGACCTTCCGGCTCCGCGGTGTGTTCACCGTCCTGCCGACCGCGTTCCATGACGGCGGCGCGCTCGACCTCCGGGGAACGGCTGCGCTCGTACGCGCGGCGGTCGATGCCAGGGTCAACGGGCTGACGGTCCTTGGCGTGATGGGCGAGGCCGCAGAGCTCAGCGAGGACGAGCGTCGCGAGGTCGTGGCCTGCGCGCGGGCAGCGACCACCCTGCCTGTGGTTGTCGGAGTGAGCGGAGTCACGGTCACCACGGTGTCGGCGCGGGCCCGTGATGCCGCTTCAGGCGGAGTGGACGCCCTGATGGTCAGTCCATCGCCTTCGGTAGGGCTGCGCGAGGCGGTCGACGCCGTGGCGGCCGTGGGGATGCCGATCGTCATCCAGGATTACCCGGCGGGCTCCGGCATCCACCTCACGACAGCGGAGCTGCGCGCTGTCGCCACCGCGCAACCACTTGTTGTCGGGATCAAGGCCGAAGCTCCACCAACGTCGGGCCGGATCGCGGACCTCCGGTCGTCGAACCCGGAGCTGGGGCTTGTCGGTGGTCTGGGCGGCCTCTTCCTCATCGACGAGCTGCGTGCCGGGGGGGACGGGGTCATGACCGGCTTCGCCCTGCCGGAGCGGCTGGTGTCCATCATTCGGACCTTCCGGACGGATCCGGATGCGGCGATCGACGAGTGGGCGCGGCTGCTCCCGCTCATGCGTCTCGAGGCGTTTCAGCCCTTCAGCCTGGCGGCCCGCAAGGAGATCTGGCGGCAGCGCGGCGTCATCGCGTCGTCCCACTGTCGGCGGCCCGGGGCCGCCCTCGACGATCGCGCCCGCGACGACGTGCGGCTGGCGTACGAGCACGTGACCCGGTAATCGGTTCCGCTCAACGTGCGCGTCAGCCGGAGATCTCGGCCCGCTCGGTGAAGACTGCCGCCACGACGAGCGATCCAACCAGCCAGGCAATCACGACGAGCAGCGCCTGGTTTGGCTCGAGCTGCGTGATCACACCACCACCGCCGCCAAAGCCCTCGTCCGACACCGCGACGACGGCGCCGGCGGCGTTGAACGGCATGTACTTGATGATGTCGGGCAGGAAGATCGATGCGAACTGCTCCCCAAAGTAGAAGGCGATGCCGGCACCGATCCCGGCCAGCTGGCTACGCGCCAGAGTGGCGATGGCGAACCCGATGGCGCCCTCTTCGGCAATCGCCAGCCAGCCCCGCCCGAGGAGCTCCGGCAGCCGCCCGATGGCCGTCGCGTCGCTCACGCCGCTGGTGGAGACCGCAGCGATCGTTGCGGCCACGAGCGCCACGCCGACCCCGACGACGAACGCGATGAGCAGGCCAATGCCGATCATCAAGGCGACGGCCGCGAACAACGCGAGCTGGTAGCGGCTGCGGCTCTCGCCCCGAGCGACTGCCGTCTTGAGCGTGCCCCAGGTCCATTCCGACCCGGCGATTGCGGCGCCGTAGATGACCGCAAACAGGCCGCCCAGTCCCAGGATGAACGAGATGATCAAGCTGTACGCGCCCGGGAACGTCACGAGCAGCAATGCCGCCGCGCCACCCTCTTCAGCCGGGGTCTGGCGGGCCGTCGCGCCGACAGCGATGAAGATGAGCGCCAGTAACCCGATGAGGAGCCCGAGCGTGATCAGGGAGGCCGGTCTCCGAAGCAACTTGCGCAGCCCGGCAACGAACAGCCTCATGGCGAACCTCCGCCATCGCGCCATGCCGTGGGACCCTCGGCGTCCGTTGGCGCCGACATGGCGGGGGCACCGGCGAGCCCGAAGAACGTGCCTTCGTGGCCGGCCTGCGCTGAGCCACCGGTGAGCGACAGGAAGAGCGACTCGAGGTCGCTGCCCGTCTCCAGGCGCGAGGCGAAGATGCCGGCTGTCGCGAGGGCTCGGTTGACCTCGGCCGCTCGTTCGGGCTCCACGCGGATGGACAGCCACCCATCGTCGGGGGCGATCGGCGTGACGCCATCGTCTGGCGCCAGCTGGCCGAGCAGGGCGGTCGCGGCCTGGACTTCGCCCGGTTCCACCCGGACGCGGACCACGGCCTCGCCACGCAGCAGGGCCTCCATCTGTCCCTCACGGACGAGGCGTCCCGCCGCGACGATGCCGACCACGTCGGCCAGCTGCTGGACCTCGCCCAGGATGTGGCTCGAGATGAACACGGTCTTGCCGCGGGAGGCGAGGTGCTTGAGGGTGGCCCGCATGGCCACGATGCCGGCCGGATCCAGCCCGTTCGCCGGCTCGTCGAGCAGGAGCAGGCGCGGGTCGCTCAGCAGGGCCCCGGCGATACCGAGACGCTGCTTCATCCCGAGCGAGTAGCCCGAGACCTTGTCCTTCGCCCGATCCCGGAGACCGACGAGCTCGAGGAGCTCCTCGATCCGGGTCCGTGGCACGGGCGCCCCGGCGGCGGCAAGCGCCCGCAGGTTCTCGCGCCCCGACAGATACGGGTAGAACGACGGCGACTCGATGAGCGCACCGACGTCGAACAGACGGTGCCTGTCGCTTCCGCCGAACGGTCGTCCGAGGAGCTCGATCGTGCCGGCGTCCGGCCGGATCAGTCCGGTCAGGAGCCGCATCGTGGTGGTCTTCCCAGCCCCGTTGGGCCCGAGGAAGCCGTACACGACTCCGGTCGGGACGGAGAGCTCGAGGCCGGCAAGGGCGACCCGTGAGCCGTAGCGCTTCTCGAGGCCGTGCGTGGCGAGGGCCAGGCCGGAGCCCGGGGTCGACTGGGTCACCTGGGCAGTTTAGGCCTCGGCTGTGACGGAATGGCCGGTGTGACGGAATGGCCGGGGTCTTATGCCGTTGCCAGCAACGCGGGCGGCGGCAGCTCCGCGGATACCTTCGCACCGTCCCGTTCGAGCTCCATGACGAAGAGCGGCACGAGCGCTCGATCGAACTGGCCGCCCGCTTCGCGCCAGAGCTCGTGCACGGCGAGGGCCGTCGGCATCGCCCGGCGATATGGGCGGTCGTGGGTCATGGCATCGAAGGCGTCCACGAGACCGACGATCCGTGCGCCGAGCGGGATGGCTTCCCCCTTGAGGCCGTCGGGATAGCCGCGCCCGTCCCACCGTTCGTGGTGATGTCGGACGATCGGCGTGAACGAGCCAGCGGCAAGCAGTGGCTCGCAAATCCGTTCGCCGATCTCGGGATGGCGGCGCATGAGGTCCCACTCGCCGGCGTCGAGCGGTGCCGGCTTGGTCAGAATGGCCTCGGGAACGCCGATCTTGCCCACGTCATGGAGCAGCGCACCGTAGGCGACCGCCTCGAGCTCGATGGCATCGAGGCCGGCCTGCGAGCCCAACCTGGCGGCCAGGTTGGCGAGCCGTTGGCAGTGGCGCTCGGTGGTCGGATCCTTGGCTTCGACCGCATTGGCAAGTGCTGCGACGGCCGTGTGCGCCGCATCCATCCGGACGAGCGCCTGGCGCAATCGAAGCGCGCTGCGAATGCGCGCGAGGAGCTCCGGTTGGCGGAACGGCTTGCTCAGGAAGTCATCTGCTCCGGCGTCGAGACCCTCGACCACGTCGTCGAGCGTCGCACGCCCGGTCAGCAGGATGATCGGGACGGCAACGGTCCTGATGTTTGCCCGAAGCCGGCGCGTCACCTCGTAGCCGTCGAGTCGGGGCAGACCGATGTCGAGCAGGACGAGATCCGGGACATGTTCGCCGACCGCGAGCAACGCGGCCTCGCCGTCGCCGACCCCCTTGGTCCGATAGCCCTCGCGTTCGAGGATCCGCTCGAGCAGGGCTCGATTGGCGAGGTCGTCCTCGACGATGAGCACGAGTGGACCGATGTCGGCGATTCGCATGGAGGGCATCGGGCCCTGCGCGGCCATCAGGACCTCCCGGACGGCGTCGCCGAGAGCGGCTCATCCGACTCGTCGAGGGTCAGCCAGCCCTGGCGCACGGCAAACGTGACCGCGTGCGTCCGGTTGGGCACGCCAAGCTTGTGCAGGATGCTCGAGATGTGGTTCTTGACCGTTTGTTCGCTGACCTCGAGGAGCTCGCCGACCTCGCGGTTGCGCAGGCCGCCCGCGACGTGCCGCAGGATCGCCAGCTCACGTGGGGTGAGCGGGACGCTCGGCGGCTCTTCGGCCCGCCGGAAGCTGTCGCGGAAACCCTCCATGATCCGGTCGACCAGGTCGGGCCGCCCGATCACCTCGTCCTTGAGCGGATCCTCGCCATCGGCCACGCGGCGGATGACCGCGACGAGCTCGGCCGGTTCGGCGGAGGCCGAGACATGGCCGGTCGCGCCGATCTCGATCGCCTCGAGAATGCTCGCGTCGTCGTCCTCGCGACCGACGACCACGATGCCTGATCCGGGGGCTTCCTGGGCGAGTCGACGCGCCGCGGCGCTCGCTGTCGGTTCGCGCAGCCCGACGTCGATGACGAAGACGTCAGGCGCCCGCTGTTCGACCATGGCGAGCGCGTCGTCAGCCGATCGCACCTCGGCGACGATCTCCATGTCGGGTTCCCGGTCGAGGACGCCACGGATGCCCAGGCCGACGAGTGCACGCGGCTCGACGAGGACAATTCGAATGGTCTCGAGGTTGGCCGCCTCGGTCGGCGGTCGCCGGGGGTCCATCGAGCCTCCTGACGCTTGGGACGAGCGTGGTTCGAGGGTACCGGCCAACGTTCTGGAGCGCATGAACCGAAAGGACTAGACCGCAACCAGCCTTTCGTTCGCGGCTGGCGCTCGCTCGAGTCGGGCGCGAAGCAAGTCCTGACCGGCGCGGTCGCGGACCCGGAACGACCAGCCGCCCGATGCCTCCCAGGCTGCGACCGTGAGGCTGGCGCCCGGGTCCCCGGGTGCGGCGTACTCGAGGCGAACCACGCGCGGGAGGGCGCGCGTCGCGAGGCCACCGCCGGCCGCGACGACGGCTTCCTCGAGCCAGTCGGCATAGACCGCGTTGTTGACGTGGGCCATCGGATCGAGTTCCTGCGGACGGACCACGATCTCGCTCTCGCTCGCCTCTGGCGGGGGCTCGTCGAGAACGATGCGCGCCAGACCGACGGTCACGGACGCCGCGCCGAACACCGGCTCGAACTCGGCCGGGATTCGGGTCGGTGCGCCCCGGGCGTCGAGCAGGACCCAGTCGATCTGGGCCCCGGCGACGAGGCGCCCGGCCGCGTCGTGGAAATCCGTCCGCCGACGCGCCCAGACGCGACGCCAGCCGACGACCCGCGTCGTCCCGACGAGCTCCGAGCCGACGGGGACGGCGGCCGTCACGGCAACCTCCGCGGTTCGGACGAGCCAGGCCAGCCCACGCTCCGCATACCACGCCCGGTCATAGCCACGAATCGTCGAATGGTGCCAGGCGACATCCTGGGCGTAGCGCAGCAGGACCGACGTTCGCAGGAGTCCGTCCGGGCCGGCCTCGTCGAAACGCACGCGGTACGGCACGGAACAGGCGTCTGGCTCGGTCGTCACCCTCAGACCGTCCGCTCGGCGAGCTCGTCGAGCGACTCGAGGGTGACGACCGTCGTCCGCTCGTATGGCGCGGTCTGGCTGGCAAGGCGCGCGATGCACGAGCGGGCGGCATCGAACACGACCAATGCGACGGCGAGGCGTTCGTCCTCATCCGCCGCGTGTTCGCGTGCATCGTCGAGCTGATGGAGCACATCGGCATTGATGCCCCGCGCGCCCCACTTGCAGTCGTAGGCCTCCGGCGCCGTCGGCGTCTCGACGGTCACGTCATATGGATGGATCTCGGCGCGGACGCCGTCGAACAGGATCCGCCGCTCGCGCCGGATGGTCGCCGCCTCGACTCGTCGGGCCAGGATCCGGGCGGTGAGCTCCTCGACGATCGCACCGCGGACCTGGCTGCGGATCTGCTCCCCGCGGTCGGCCACGGCGAGCGAAACAGCCAGGATGGCCTCCGCGCGGTCGCGCTGCGAGGGGCTGGCGGGCGGCCCGAACAGGCTCGGGAACGTCTCCCGCCAGCCTTGCGGATCGACAGTTTCGCCGTTCATCACTGCCCGGGCGAGGATCCGATCGGCCAGGCTGGAGGTTGCCAGCAGCTCCGCCGCGCGCGACACGAGCGGGTCCGCCTGGATCCCGGCGTAGACAACGGCTCGTGCATCCCTGGCGGCGTCCTGGAACCTCAAGGCTTGGCCCCAACCGCCAGGAGCACGACCTGCGGGAACGTCGAGAGCCAGTCGATCGCCCGGTGTGGGTCGGCGATCAGGGCGATCTCGGCGATGGCTCGATCGACCGCACGGCTCGTGTCCTGCGGTGCCGATTCGAGACCTCGCTCCGTGGTGACCTCACGCAGCCGCTCGCGCCATGCGTCGGCAAGGTCGTTGACGTAGGTCCACTCGTCCTCGATCTCTTCACCCAGCATGGCCAGGATGGCATACGCGTCGAGCGCGCGCTCGATGACGGCCCCGATGGTTTCGGACACGGGCCTAGCGTACCCGTCAGCCGGTGGTGGGTGAACCGTTGGCCGCTGGTGCGCGGGGCGGGCGGGGCGGAGCCCGGCTGCGTCAGGCGAGCGGTGCGGTTCGGTGCGTGGCGCCTCGAAACGCTCGCTGAACGGCTGGCTTGTCGGCCGACTGGCGGAGGAGATCCTCCAGGCCCTGCCGTGCCCGGTCGTCCCATGCGCGCGAGTAGATCCTCGTCGCCTCGGACCGGATCTGGTAGCCGACCTCCCGGTGGCCTGCGGCGTCGATCTGCGCGATCCGGTCGAGCAGCGCGCGGTACAGCGCGGGCACCTCCTCCGCCGCAGACTTCTGGTCCATGAGTGCAGGATGAGCCCGAGTCGGGTCGGTCGGAATAGCCCACCAGTCCTGCCCGGCCCGGCCGATCGGGCGGGTCAGTCGCCCCTGTGGCCGCCGCTGCGCACGCCAAACGCACCAAACGATCCAGTCGCCGGCATCCATGCGCTGTGGACACCGCCGACGATGCTGGACGGTGGCCCCTCCCGTAGGCGGTCCAGGAGCGCCTCGAGGCGATCGCGTGGTCCCTCCGCGACGCAACGGACGGACCCATCCGGGACATTGGCCACCCAGCCGACCAGGCCCAGGGCCTGTGCTTCGCGAACCACGAAATACCGGAACCCGACACCGTGGACACGCCCGGTCACACGGGCATCGAGACGAACGCCCTCGCGGTCACCGGCCGCATCGGTTGCCATCGCCCGCTTCAGGCAGCGGTCCGGCGTCGCGGCCAGGCGAGCGCCAGGGTATCGAGCAACAGCTCGGGGGAGACATTCGAGGCAAGGAGCTCGACGGCGCGGGCAGATCGGTCGAGGAACCCCGAAACGGACCCCGGATTCAGCACGGCAGCAATCGCCGCCAACTCCTCGAGCATGGCCGGATCGCGGACCGAGCGGCCGCCGCCGGCACCGGCAAGGACGAGATCTCGGGCGATGTCGGACCACAAGCCGATGAGGATCTCGGCCGCTCGTCGCCGCTCCGTTGCTGGAACTGACCGTCCGGACGCATCCTCGGACTCGTCGTCGGGGCCATCGTCGGCCGTCGAAGCGACCGCGGCGGTTGCGACAGGTGCGCTGTCCCGCGCGCCCCGCCGGTTGCCTCGCGGCGCCGGTTGACGCTTGTCGCCTGCGAGCGAGCTAGACAGCGCGATCGCTCGCGGGACAGCGCCGCGGACCGCGGCGAGCCGGCCGGCCGGCCCCGTGGCGGTGAGATCGAGCAGCATCCGACTGAGTTCGCCGCGGATCAACACGGCCTCTGGCGCGCGGGCGTACGCGAGCGCGAGGCCGGGCCGCCCCGCCGCCAGTCGTCCGAGCCGCGCAGCCGTCGGTGGATCGGCCAGGTCGTGGTCAGCGATGATCGCCTCGATGTCGCGAGGGCCGACGAGACCGAGCCGAACTCGCGCACACCGGGAGCGCACGGTCGGCAGGAGACGCAGCTCCTGATCGGCGCACAACACGATCACCACACCTGAGGGCGGCTCTTCGAGCGTCTTGAGCAGCGCGGACTGGGCGTCCTCGTTCATCCGGTCCGCCCCTTCCACGATGGCGACCCTCGATCGCCCCTCGACCGGGAGCAATGCCAGTTCCGAGATGAGATCGCGGATGCCCCGGTACTTCGCCTCGGGCCCACCGATGACCACCTGTCGTCCGGGGCCCGAAGGGGCGAGCCGATGGACGTCCGGGTGGCCATCGTGCTCGACCATCCGGCACGCCCGGCAGGCACGACACGGCCGATCGAATGGCTCCGCCTCGCACAGCAAGCCCGCGGCGAGGTCCAGCGCCAGGGTCGTCTTGCCGACGCCGTCGGGCCCGACGAGCAGGATCGCGTGCGGCGCCCGACTCCGGACCATCGCCGCGATCGCGTCGAGCGCGTCAGCCTGACCCCGGGTTCGGGCGCCGTTCACGAACGTCAGGCGGGTTCCGCGGAGGCGGCCTTCCGGCTTGTCCGTCGCTTTGGCGCAGCGGGAGCGGTCGCGGTCTCGGCGGAGGTCTCGACATCTGCCGTTGCCTTGCGGGTGGTCCGCGGCTTCGAGGCCGCCCTCGGCTTGGCGGGAGCCTTGGCCGACGACGGGGCGACGACGCCCGTCTCCGTTGCCGGAGCCTCCCCGGTGTCCGGTGCCGCTACCTTGCGGGGGCGGCCGGGCCGGCGCTTTGGCGGGGTCTCGGCCGCTGCATCCGCGGATCCAGCCGGGGCGGTCGCCGTCGATTCGGAGACCGCGGCCTCACCGCGTGCAGAGTCCGCGCTCGCCCGGCGAGGTGTTCGCGACCTCGTGGTCAGCGGTGCCGTGACGGGGTCCGACTCGACCCCGGCCGGGCCGCTATCGGCATCGAGCGCGGGTTGGACGGCACCGGGGGCCTGACCATCGGGACGTGGATCGGGCCGGCCGGGAGCCGGCTTCTGGGCGACCTGCGCGCGGAGCAGGGCCTCGAGCTCGGGGGGGACGTCGCTCCACGGCTCGCTCGAGCTCCTTCCCGCCGGCGCGACGCCGCGCTCCGGACGCGCGTAGCTTCGCTCCTCGCGTGCGGGGACGGGGCCAACAGGTCGCGGCCGGTTGCTGACGTCGGGATACCGGTTGATCCCCCGGCCTCCGCCGCCACCGCCAGCCCCACCGCGAGGGGCACCGCCACCCGCGCCACCGCGGCCACCGCCACCGTATCGCTCGCGATCCATCGCCGACTGGTAGGCGGATCGGCCGCCCCGCGCGCCACGTCCGGCGCCGCCGCGCTGAGCGCCCCGGCGCTGCTCGGCGATCAGGTACTCGGGGATCTCGGGCTCATCGAAATCCTCGTCATCGGCGAGCGGCGTCAACGATGCCGCTGCCGGCGCGACGGGCGTGCCGATCTGGGAATCCCACACCGAACCGAAGGGCGTCGCCTTGGGAGCCCGCGGCGAGGGTCGGGGTTCCTCGTCCTCGTCTGTCTCCTCCTGCGCCGGCCTCGGCGCGGCGGGGACAACCCTCGCCAGCTCGTCCGGCCGGCTATCCGGCAGCTCGTCGGCGCGACCCCGCCCACGTCCGCGACCCCGGCCGCCACGACGGCGGCGGCGGCGCGGCTCGCCGTCCTCCAGCTGGCCCGTCAGCGCCTCGACGTCCTGGTCCGGCGCGACGGACGTTGTATCCGACGGCTCGTCGAGCGTGAAGACCTCTGCGGCGGCGAGGTCCGCCTCGGTCAATCCGCCGGCCCGTGCCAGGCGCTCGCCGGGCAGGGCCACGAGACCTGCGCTGGTCGCCACGGGCGCAGCAGCGGCCGACGGCACCGCGGCGAGGCGGCCGTGCTCACGGCCGCGCGCGGTTGCAGCGGGCACTCCCTCGCGGACTCGACCGCGGCCGCGACTACGCCCAGTGCGTCCCGCGCCGCTTCCTTCGGTCATCTTGTCCGGCACTTCGGTCATCGACAGGTCGGCGTCGTCCTCGGCGACCCGACGCCCGGAGCGCGAGCCCTTCTCGACACGCGCAAGCTGCACGATGTCGGTGAACTGGTCGGCGACATCGATGAGGTCGGAGCTCGTATTGCCGCGGAAGCTGACGACCTCGACCCGGACGCCCTGCTCCTGGACCGCCCGGATGGCGGGGGCGAAGTCCCCATCGCCCGACACGACGATTGCGATGTCGAGATTCCGGGCCGTCTTCATCATGTCGACCACGAGCTCGATATCGAGGTTGGCCTTGACCTTGCCGTCGCCGTACTTGCGGATGTCCTTGCTGACGACCTTGTAGTTGCTCCGGCGCAGGAAGTCATGGAAGTTGCGCTGGTTCTCGTTGTCCGGGTCCAGCCCGGTATAGGCATACGCCCGGACGAGGTCGCGCCCGGCGGTGGCCGATTTGAGCAGCGTGACGTAGTCGATGTCCACGCCGGCCGCCTTGGCCGCGTAGAAGATGTTCGCGACGTCCACGAAGACCGCGACGTTCTTTCCCACGTTGACTCCTTAGTTCTCAGTCTGTTGCCCGGTCGGCGCGCTCGCGCTGCTCAACCGGGACGTTCATCGGTATTGACGGGCGGCGACGCCGGCCGCTGTGACGATTCGTTCAATGCGGGGGCCGGCCGGGGCGAATCCCAGCTGTTCCCAGTGCGCGAGGGTTGCCCGGTCGTCGGGAGTGACGGCGTCCACGACCGTGCAGCCCTTGTTGCTCGCCGAGCGAAGCAGCTCCTCGAGGAGCGCCTCGGTGACCCGGCCCGCGTCGTGCTCCGGATCGACGACCAGGAGGTCGATCGTTCCGACGTAGCCACCCGCGGCCACCGATGGGCGGAGCGCGAGGATCGCGCCTCCCACCACGGTCCGTCGCGTCTCGGCCACGAACACGCTGGCATGCGGGAGGTAGACGAGCTGACGCAGGAGATCGGGCGCACCGAGTGGACTCGCACCCCGATCGAGCCGCATGGCGGCATCGCTCAGGGCGACGATTCGTTCGATATCGGTGACACGGGCCGCTCGGACCAGGTATTCCACGCCGACGGGTCCAACCTCGCAGGGTGTCGGCGACCATGGTCCTCGACCGGGATTCGACCGAGATGTCACCGGGGCCCGCGATCCACCGTCGGCGGCGAGCGACGGACGCTCGCGACGCACTGAGGGATGCGGCCGACCGGTATTGCATTCAGGTCGCCGATGCCTAATATACGTCATCGCTTCGGCGGCCACCTGCGCGCCGCCCGAGCCAGGACCTCGAGTACGCCTGTCACGCACCGTCAGTTCGCCCGATCGCCACCCTGGGAGGGGTTTCGTCTTGGTCGGCGAAGACACCGGGCGCCGGGCGCTCGTCGGGTTCGTGGTCTCGGGCCGGGGCGCTCGGCGGCACCGACCGATGGCCGCTCCGGTACTGCCGGACGGCCCCATATCAGGAGGAGAATGAATGAAGCTCGCGAAGATAGGGGCGCTCGGCGCCGTCGCGATCCTTGCGATCACGGCGTGTACCGCGGCGCCGGGCGCTGGCGGTGGCGACAAGGGCGAGATCGAGGTCTGGTCGTCGCTCCCACGCCAGGGATCCAGCAAGGCCCAGACGGACACGATCGTCAATGCCATCAACATGGCGCTCGAAGAGGCCGGCGGCAAGGCCGGCGGCTATACGATCGTCTACAAGGACGTCGACGACTCCACTGCCGCGGCTGGCAAGTGGGACGAGGCGACGGAGATCAAGAACGCGAACGACGCAGTCGCGAATGACAAGCTCGTGGCCTACATCGGGACGTTTAACTCCGGAGCGGCCAAGCTGTCGATCCCGATCCTCTGCAAGAAGGGGATCGTGATGATCAGCCCGGCCAACACGAACCCCGGTCTGACCAAGCCCTTCAACCCGGGTGAGCCGGACGTCTACTACCCGGACGGCTGCAAGAAGAACTACACCCGTGTCGTCCCGGCGGACGACTTGCAGGGCAACGCGGGCGCGCTCTGGGCATCCCAGCTTGGCGCCAAGAACGTCTACGTCCTCGACGATACCGAGGTCTACGGCAAGGGCGTCGCTGACGTCTTCAACACCCGGGCGCCCGACTACGGCCTGACCGTCCTCGGCCGTGACGGCATCGACGGCAAGGCGTCTGACTACAAGGCGCTGGCCGAGAAGATCAAGGCGACCAACCCAGACCTGGTCTACTACGGCGGGATCACCCAGAACAATGCCGGCCAGCTTTGGCGTGACCTGCGCGACGCGATGCCGGACGTCATGCTGATGGGTCCCGACGGTATCGCCGAGTCGGAGTTCCTCAAGGCTGCCGGGGAGGCGGCAGAGGGCTCCTTCGTCACCAGCGGCGCGGTGTCGCCGGATCAGCTGACCGGCCTTGGCAAGGAGTGGCTTGACAAGTACAACGCGAAGTACCCGGACCAGCCGCCCGAGGTCTACACGGCGTACGGCTACGAGGCCATGAAGGTCGTCCTTGCCGCCATCGAGCGTGCTGCGGCGAAGAACCCAGCGGATACGCTTGCCCTGCGGGCCCTGGTTCTCGATGAGGTCAAGGCGACCAAGGACTTCGAGGGTGTTCTGGGCAAGTGGTCGTTCGACGCGAACGGCGACACCAGCCTTCTAGACATGACGGCGCTGATCGTCACGGACGGTGAGTTCAAGTTCGAAAAGATCATCAAGTAGCGCAGCCGACCCGCAAGGTCTGGAGCTGAAGGTCGGCCGCTCGGCATCGCCGGGCGGCCGATCATTACCTCCCATACCAACCAGGCACCTGGTTCTGTCAACTCGCTGAGGAGAGGGCGTGGAGGAACTCGTCAAGGCGCTCACGATCGGGTTGACCAACGGCCTGATCATCGCGCTGATCGCGATCGGCTACACCCTCGTCTACGGCATCCTCGAGCTGATCAACTTCGCCCATGCGGACGTGTTCATGCTGGGCACCGGGTTCACCTATTTCGCGCTGGAGATCATCGTCCACGCGCTCGGCATCCCGGTCGCTGCGGGCACCGCACTCATCCTCACGTTCATCGCCTGGCCGATCATCATGGTCCTGACCGCGGTGATCAACGCCGCCATCGAACGGGTCGCCTACCGGCCACTCCGGAAC
>JBKKCW010000134.1:0-20052 GCA_046712485.1 Candidatus Limnocylindrales bacterium | reverse complement strand
TGGCGCCCCCGGACGGACTCGAACCGCCGACGCAGGCCTTAGGACGGCCTCGCTCTGTCCACTGAGCTACGGGGGCACCGAATCCCATCGTACCGCGCCCGCGGAACCATGCCGCTCGCGCAGGCGTCCCTTGGACATGGCCGTCGCTCCTCCCAGCGGCGGCCTGCTCCCTCCGACGCCCGCCGGATGGAGTGCCGGGACCCTCGCGTACAATGCCGGCCGAGATGACGCTCGCTCCCCTTCCCGACCTGATCCTGTACGGCCGTCCTGGCTGCGGCCTCTGCGACGAAGCTCGAGCGCTTGTCGACGACCTTCTCGCCGCCCGCCGGCAGGCCGGGCTCACAGTCCCCAATGTCGTCGAGCGCAACATCGAAACCGAACCAGGTTGGGAACGCGCGTATTTCGCCTCGATCCCGGTGGTTGAGCTGAGCGGTCGTCGGATCGAGCTCGCCACGAGCGCCGCCAAGGTTCGTCGCCTGCTCATCGACGTCCTCGACCGCTGACCCCATGACCGGCACGGACCTGACGATCCTGGTGGCATTGGCGGCCGGCGTCATCAGCTTTCTCTCGCCCTGCGTCCTCCCGCTGGTCCCAGCGTACCTCGGCCAGCTGAGTGCGATCGCCGTGGCATCTGCCGGGGATGGGTCGCGCCCGTCGCGATGGTCGGCGATGCGCCATGCGCTTGCCTACGTTGCCGGCTTTGGGGCGGTGTTCACGCTGCTCGGTGTGACGGCAACGTTCGCCGCCGGGCCCCTGGTCGACTACCTGCCAGCCCTTCGCATCGTGGGCGGCCTCGTCCTGATCGTGCTTGGCCTGAACCTGGCGGGGATCCTGCGGATCCCCGCGCTGGAACGAAGCTGGCGGCCGTTGGATGTCGGCGCGGCGGGCTCGCTCGCGGCCGCCACGAACTCGATCGGCTTTGGCGGCGGGGCGACTCGGTCGGTCGGTGATCGGCTCGGGGGCCGGATCGTGCGTGCGCGTGGCGGATGGCTGGCGTCCTTTGGGCTCGGGGCGATCTTTGCGATCGGCTGGACGCCGTGCATCGGGATCATCCTGGGCGGCATCCTGACACTGGCGGCGACTTCGGCCACGGCGCTCCAGGGGACGCTCCTGCTTATCGCATACACGCTCGGTCTCGGGTTGCCGTTCCTGCTGATCGCCGCAATCTATGACCGTGCGCCACGCATTCTGGCGCCGCTCGTCCGTCACGGCGGCGTGGTTGCGCTCGTCGGTGGCCTCCTGGTCGCGTTCATCGGCGTGGCGATGGTCTTCGACTGGCTCTCGCTGTTCCCGCGCTACTTCAACTTCAACACGGCCATCTGAGTGACGCAGCGGCCCGGCTTCGTCCATCGCCCCGAGCGACGCGGGCTGGTGGGACCGTTCAGCGGACGGCAACTGCTTGCGGCGTTCGTTTCGGTGGTGGTCGCTGGCGTGCTGCTCGTCGCGGTCACCACGCCGCTCGGAAACACCGGCGGGGGTCCCGGAACCGTCGATCCCCGAGCGACGCAATTCATCATCGGACCGGCGCCAGACGAGGGCCTGCAACCGGGCGATCTGGCGCCGGAACTGGAGGCTGCCCTCGCTGACGGCTCCACATACCGACTGACCGACCTCGACGGCCGGCCGATCCGTCTTGCCGACCTGCGCGGCAATGCCGTCTGGATCAACTTCTGGGCAAGCTGGTGCCCGCCATGCCAGCAGGAGACCCCGATCATCCGCGAGATGGCCGAACGCTACCGCGCTGCCGGTCTGGTCATCGTGGCGATTGCCGTCCAGGAGACCTCACCGGACGACATTCGCGCCTACGCCGAACGGTACGACCTCGACTACACGATCGGCTTCGATGCCTCGGGCCACGTGTACCGCGAATACCGCGTCTTCGGGTTGCCGACGCAATTCTTCATCCGGCCCGACGGCGTCATCGCGTCCGTCGGCAAGACCATCGACGAAGCAGGGGCCGTGTCGGCGATCGAGGCGATCCTGCCTGACTGATCGGGCGGGTCGCCTGTCGCCCGCCAGCCTCAGCGCTCTGCGCCGGCCTCGTAGCTGAACCTGTCCCGATCACGGACGAGCCGTCCGATCGGCCGGTCGCGCTCGTGGGACAAGACGACGATCCAGCCCTCGTCAGCTGCCCGCGCGAAGAGGTCGGCCTTCTGGATGACCGAGTCGAGCGGGAAGTCGTCGAACGCGGTGACCCACCGTGGGTTGGCCGCCCATGGTCGCATCATGAGGTCGCCAAAGAAGGCAAGCGTGCGCCCGCCCGATCCTGTGCCGCGCACGACGACCGCCTGGTGGCCGGTCGAGTGACCGCCCGTCGGCACGACCGTAACGCCGGGCAGGATCTCCCGCTCCCCCTCCGCCCAGCCCTCCGCACCCCAGTCACGGACGAGGGCGAGCTCCGGCTGGACGTACGAGGCAACGAGACGCGGGTTGTCACCCAGCGCCACCTCCCATTCGGCCCGTTGCGCGACGATCATGGCCCGGGGAAAGGCGCGCGCGCCGTCCGCCCGGAGCAAGCCTCCGGCGTGATCGAAGTGCAGGTGGCTCATCGCCACGACGTCCACGGTGTCGGGGGCGAACCCGGCGGCTTGGAGCGCCGGAACGACCGCCGGCCCCTCGTAGACGCGCATCGCCCGCCCCTTGTCATCGATGCGCTCGCCGATCCCGGTCTCGACGAGCACCCGCCCGGCTGACGTCTCGACAAGCAAGCAGTTGAGCGCCTGGAGCAGGCGCCGTCTGTCGTCGAGCTCGTCGGCGACGAGACCTCCCCACATCGACCATGGCACCGGCCCGAGCAGCGCCCCGGCATCGGACCGGAATGTCCCAGCCTGGACCAGCGCGACCCGGACTCCGCCACCGAGATCGCATGCCCAGTCGACCGCGTCGTTGATAGCCATGGCCTATGGCTTCGATCGATCCTCGACCCGGCGGCTCCCATCAAAGTCCCGGTAGTACGCCGACGCCGTGGGTTCAGACTGGCCCTGGTACCTCGACCGGAGCTCGGGGCTGCCGTAGGGCCGCTCGACCGGGCTCGACATCTTGAAGAAGCTGATCTGTCCGATCCGCATCTTGGCGTACAGCGCAATCGGGAGATTGGCCACATTCGAGAGCTCGAGCGTCAGGTTGCCCTTCCATCCGGGATCGACGTAGCCAGCGGTCGAGTGAATGAGCAGCCCCAGGCGTCCGAGGCTCGAGCGGCCCTCGAGCCGCGCCACGAGATCGTTCGGGAGCTCCACCCACTCGAGCGTCTGGCCGAGCACGAACTCGCCTGGGTGGAGAATGAAGGGTTCTTCATCCTCGATCCGGAGGAGCTCGGTCAGGTCGGGCTGCGGCTGACGGACGTCGATGTAGGGGTAACGGTTGTTGCGGAAGACCCTGAACGCGTGGTCGAGGTGGAGATCAACCGATGAGGGCTGGAGGTCGACCGGGTCGTACGGCTCGACCTTGACGGTGCCGGCGTCGAGCGCAGCCCGGATGTCGCGATCGGACAGCACGCTCACTTGGCGTAGCTCCCGGTGCCACGTTCAGCGTAGAGCGAATCGACCTCGCGCTTGAGCGCCTCGAGGTCCTCGAAGCTCTGATAGACGCTGGCGAACCTGATGTAGGCGATCTGGTCGATACCGCGAAGGTGCTCCATCGCCAAAGAGCCGATCCGCGACGAGGGCACCTCCGTGACTCCTGCAGAGCGGAGCTCGGCCTCGATCGCATCCGCGGCGGTTTCGGCGGCACCGTCTGCGACCGGGCGCCGGGTCAGCGCCTTGCGCAACCCCGACACGAGGCGCTCGCGATCGAACTCCTGTCGTGCGCCGTCGCGCTTGAGAACGATCAGCCTGGCGGCCTCGACGCGCTCGTAGGTGGTGAACCGGAAGGCGCACGCCGCGCACTCCCGGCGTCGCCGGATGGTGGCCGAATCGTCGAGGTCGCGCGAGTCGACGACGCGGGTCTCCCGCTCGCCGCACTGGGGGCAGCGCATCGCTCTCCTGTGGCTCCACCACAAGGGCTTGTGGTATGTGCGGAGGATACCACTAGATGGTGTGGTGGATCGACCCGATCAGACACCAAGCCCACTGCTCTGAGATCGCGATTCGTCAGCACGCAAGTCGTCCGCCCGGACAGCGTGACGCGCAATTGCCTCGCGGGCATGAATCAGATTCAGATACCCACGCTTGATCGAGGTCTGAGCCTCCAGCTCGCGGCTGCCGCGCCGTGACGCCGCGAGGATGTTCGCTCCGTGCTCGACCATGCTGAGCGCACGGGATGCTCGTTCCAGCTCGGCCACGAAGTCATCGCGGATGACCTGCGCGCGACGTGGACCCCCCAGCGCTCGTGCCTCTTCGCGGTAACGCTCGAGCGCCTCGGAGGCGTCGACAACCGTCTCGCTGATCACTTCGGGGCCAGCCTGGTTGTGCCTGACCGCATCGATACGCCCCGTGGCCGACTCGAGCGCGGCATCGACTCGCGAGGCGAGGTCGCGTACACCACCCCGGAATTGGTGGATCTCCCGGGTCCGTGCCGCGATCCGCGTGGTGCCCCGATACACGATGATCAGTCCCGCGGTGAGCGCGATGAACGCCATGACCGGCAGGAGGACCGCTGCCAGCTCCATCGTCTGCCCCGGATCCCGCGCTCAGCCCGATCGCGCCCGGAGCCGCCCGAGCAGGGCAGCGCCCACCTCGAACAGGTCGCCGATGACGACGAGATCCGCGAACTCCGCGATCGGGGCGTCAGGATCCCGGTTGACGGCGACGATGGTGCCCGCGGTCTGCATCCCGACCTTGTGCTGGATCGCGCCGCTGATCCCGAGCGCCAGATAGAGCTCGGGCTTCACGATCTTGCCCGTCTGCCCGATCTGCTGGCTGTAGCTGATCCAGCCCGAATCGACCGCCGCGCGGGTCGCCCCGACGGTCCCGCCAAGGGCATCGGCCAGCTCACCGACGAGCCCGAACCCGTCCTGACCGCCGACGCCCCGACCACCGGCGACAATGATCCGCGCCTCCTCGATCGGTGCCGCCGCGCCGGCCTCGCTGATCTGCTCGACAACCTTGACCGCGGGGAGGGACGGTCCGGCCGCCGGTTGCGACTCCACGGTTCCCGCCGTTTGGGCGGTCGCGGCGGTAACGACGTTCGGGCGCACCGTCACGATCCCCCGCCCCGCCGTGAAGCCCGAGGTGGTCAACAGCCTGCCGCCGAACGCGCTCATTTCGACGCTCGGCCCGGTGTCGGTCCAGCTCACGCCGGTGGCGTTCGTGAGCACCCCGAGACCGGTGAGTGCCGACAGCGCCCCGGCGAGGTCGCGACCGTCGGGACCGGCACCGGCAAGGATTGCGTCCGGCGCGGTGGTCTGCGATTCCAGCAGGCCAGCGACGCGGGCGGCGGCGATCGCCGACCACGCGTTGCCACTCGCCGCCGGGTCCTCGATCGTCCACACCTTGGGGAGATAGCGCGCGAGCTCGGTGGCTGGCGCGCTCGGTTCGGCCGCGTTCACCACGCCGATGATGTCTGATCCGTTTTGCGTGCCGAGCTCACGAGCGAGCGTCGCCACCTCGGTCGACAAGCGCGCCAGCCCGCCGTCTGCCCCCGGCTCGCCGATGACCCACAGCGCGCCCATCAGATGATTCGCCGCTGCGTCAGGAGCTCGACGATCCTCGCGGCGCCTTCGTCCGCCGTCCCGCGAATGATCTCGGTCGCCCCGCGCGGCGGTGGCATGCGGCTGTCGAGCACGGCCGTGGTGGCCACGGCCCCGCCGACGGTTGCAGCGTCGATCTCGAGATCCGCCAGTGAGCGGGCCGCGATCTCCTTCGAGCGGGCCGCCATGATCCCCTTGAGCGATGGGTAGCGAGGTTCGCCGAGCGCCTGGGTGCATGAGATGAGCGCGGGCATCGGGCCTTCGAGCACGTCAAAGCCGGTCGGACTGATCCGCCGGACGCGGACGGTCCGGGCGTCCTCGTCCGGTTCGATGCGGGCCGCGTACGAGAGCAGTGGCAGCCCGAGATGCGCCGCGACCGCAGCGGGCACCGTGCCGCCGAGCCCATCCGAGGTGTCCACGCCGGCCAGCACGAGGTCGAAGGTCAACGGCCCGAGCGCGGCCGCCAGGACCCGGGCAGTCGAGACCGCGCAGGAACCGGCGAGTGCCGGGTCGGTCACGTGGATCCCGCGAGTCGCGCCCATCGCGAGGGCCTTGCGGAGCGTCTCCGGGGCCGCCGCCGGCGCCATCGAGACCAGCGTGACCTCGCTACCCTCTGACGCCGTGGCGGTGAGCTTGAGCGCGGCTTCGAGGGCGTACTCGTCGTTGCCGTTGACGACCGCCGGGCTCGCGGCACGGTCGAGGCGGCCATCGGCCCCGAGGCGCTCCCCGCCTGAGGCCGGATCGGGAACAGGTTTGACGAGGACGACGATGTGCACGAAGTCGGAGCTCCTCCTGCGGTCAGCCGTCCTTGCCGAGCAGCGCTCGTGCGATCACGAGCCGCTGGATCTGTTGGGTCCCCTCGTAGATCTGCGTGATCTTTGCGTCGCGCATCATGCGCTCAACAGGGAATTCGTCGATGTAGCCATAACCACCCAGGATCTGTACCGCGTCCGTGGTGACTCGCATCGCCGTGTCCCCGGCCACGAGTTTACACATCGCGGACCAGCGGCCCGCGTCCGGGGCCCCGGCGTCGATCTCGACGCACGCCTTGTACAGCAGCTGTCGGGCCGCCTCGGTACCCGAGTCCATGTCGGCGAGCATCGCCGCGATCATCTGGAGGTCACCGATGCGTTTGTCGAACTGGCGGCGCTCGGCTGCGTACCGCGACGCGACCTCGAGCGCTCCCTGGGCGATCCCGACGGCCTGTGCCGCGATCCCCGGACGGCTCCGTTCGAAAGTCCGCATGGCGATGCCAAAGCCGTCGCCCTCCTGGCCGATCCGGTTGGCCGCCGGCACGAGGACGTTGTCGAACGCGAGCTCGGCGGTCGGGCTGCCCCGGATCCCCATCTTGTGCTCGATGCGGGGAACGGAGAAGCCGTCCGTCGGGACCTCGACCACGAAGCACGTCAACCGGCGATGGCGGGGTGCGGCCGGGTCCGTCACCGCGAACAGCGTGATCAAATCCGCCACCGAGCCGTGGGAGATGAAGCGTTTCGAGCCGCTGACCCGGTACTCGTCGCCATCGCGGGTCGCGCGGGTGCGAGCGGCGGCGGCATCGGATCCCGCCTCGGCCTCGGTCAAGGCGAACGCGATCAGGGATGCCCCGCTCGCGAGCCCCGGGACCCAGCGCGCCTGCTGATCCGGCGTTCCGGCGAGCAGCAGCGGCAACGCTCCGAGCTCGTGCACGGCGAGGATCAACCCGGTCGTCGCGCAGGCTCGACTCAACTGCTCTACCGCCAGGCAGACCGACAGCAGCTCGCCGCCGAGCCCACCGTGCTCCTCGGGGAAAGGCAGCGCCAGGATGTCCTGGCTGGCGAGCAGCTGGCGGAGATCCTCGGGGAACTCGCCCGTGCGGTCGATCTCCGCCGCGCGGGGCGCGACCCGCTCGTCGGCGATCTCCCGGACGGCATCGCGCAGGAGCAGCTGCTCCTCGGTCAACCGATAGTGGCCTTGGGCTGGGCTCGGCGCGGTCACTTCGGCCGATCGTAGCATCAGGCGCGGCGGGGCTTCCGGGTCATACGGTCTGTTCCCTATTGCCGCTGGCGGAGACGGGCAGGTAGGCTGCGATCAGCTGGTGGACTGAGGCTCACGGCGTCGCGGCCACCATTGCCCGGAGTTTCTCCGACATGGAACAGACCCAGATCATCGCCGTCGTCGGTGCCGCCGCCCTTGGCATCCTGGCCGCGATCGCCATCCTCCGGAAGCAGCGACAGGCGCTCGCGCCGCCGCAGGAATCGCCGTTCGCCGCCTCGACCGAAGGCGAGAAGCGATGTCCGAAATGCGGCATGGGCAACCTGTGGACGCAGGACCGCTGCATCACCTGCAGGACCAAGCTCCCGGGCTGATGCCCCCGATCGACGTCGGCGCCGAACACCGAGCCTCCCCGCCGATGCACGTCGAATGCATCGCGAGGGGCAGCTGACGGGGCCAAGCGGTGTCGGCGCCTCCCGTTGATGCATTCGAGCAGCATCAGCCGGGGAAGGTCGCGTCGCCAGGATTGCTCAGACGACCGGCAATTGCCGGCCGGCAGGGGCCGCCGCGATCCTCGCCGCCAGGACCTCGCTGACGTCCAGCGTGGCGACTGCCTGACCGCCGTCGGCCGCCGCAAGGCCGTCGCCCAACATGACCATGCAGAAGGGGCACGAGGTGGCCACCGTGGCAGCCCCTGTCTCGACAACCTGACGGGCGCGTTCCGCGTTGATCCGAGTGCCCCGGGTCTCCTCCATCCACATGCGACCGCCGCCGGCACCGCAGCAGAACGTGTTCTTGCCGCTTTTCTCGAGCTCGGTGATGGTGACCCCTGCCGCACCGAGAACGTCACGGGGCGCCGTCACCACGTTGTTGTAACGGGCGAGATAGCACGAGTCATGCACCGTGACTGCCCCGGGCCGGTGGTCGCCCATCGCTGATGTGGCGTCCTCAGGGAGTGTCGCGAGGCGTCCGGAGGCAACGAGATCGGCGAGGAACGTGCTGTGATGCACGATGCGGAACTGGCCGCCGTGCTGACCGTATTCGTTGCCGATCGTGTTGAAGCAATGCGGGCAGGCGGTCACGATCGTCCGCTGGCCCATCCCGTAGCGGTTGAGCGTATCCACGTTCGCGGCTGCCAGGATCTGGTAGACGTAGTCGTTGCCCATCCGCCGAGCCGGGTCTCCCGTGCACGACTCCTCTTGGCCGAGGATGGCGAACTCGACGCCCGCAGCGTGGAGGCACGTCGCCACCGCCCGAGCCACCTTCTGGTTCCGGGTGTCGAACGCGGCGGCGCATCCCACCCAGTACAGCACCTCCAGCCCGTCGAGCCGGCCGTCAGCGGCAACCTCCGCGACGAGCGGCACGTCGAACGGCAGACCCTTCGTCCAGTCGGTCCGCGCGGACGCCGGTTGGCCCCACGGGTTGCCCTGGCCTTCCATCGCCCGGAACGCCGGCGTCAGCTCGGCCGGGAAACGGCTCTCCTCGAGCACGAGGTTCCGACGAAGGCCGACGATCTTGTCGACGTGCTCGATGAGGACCGGGCACGCCTCCACGCACGCGCCACAGGTCACGCAGTCCCACACCGCGTCATACGGGATTGCCGTGTCGACGATGGGCCGGGCGAGCGCGGCAGCCGCGGGCCGGGTGTCCTCGAGACCGTACGTCTCCCGCACGATCGGGCTGTTCGGGATCAGGTCGATCCCGTGTTCGGCCTCGACCGACATGTCGCGGATGCCCATGATGAACGTCTTGGGGTTGAGCGGCTTTCCGGTCGCCCAGGCCGGGCACGCCGCCTGGCAACGGCCGCATTCCGTGCAGGTGAACCCATCCAGGAGGTCCTTCCAGCCGAGGTCCTGCAGGGTCTTCAGGCCAAAGGTGGCGGTCTCGTCCTCGAGGTCCATGCTGGGCAGCTCGCCGCGCGGCCCGAGCTTGCGGAACAGAATGTTCGGGAAGCTCGTGGCGATGTGGAGATGCTTGGAGAACGGCAGGTAACACAGGAACGCCGCGACCAGCGCCATGTGGCCCCACCACAGCACCGCAAAGCCAGCGTCGAGCGTCGGTTCCCCGAGCGCACGCAATGGCGCCGCCAGGGCATTCGACACCAAGGCTCCGGTGATCTCGCCGAACCGTGCCACCTCCAAGGTCTGTGCCAGGAGCTCGGTGGCAACCACCCCGCCGATCATGCCCAGGATGATCAGGGCGTCGCGGTTGAAGGTGAGCCTCGCCGGCCGCGTGATCAGCCGACGGACGTAGGCCCACCCGATCGCGACCAGGACGATGACGGCGACGACGTTCTGCATCGCACTGACCGCGGCCCACAGCGCCCCGTCGAACGGGATCCGCAGGACCGTCTGGATGATGCCGCCCGTTGCGATGTCGGCCGTCCCGATCGTCAGCAGCACGAAACCCCAGAAGATGCCGGCGTGCAGCAGCCCCGCGCGGACGTCCTTGAACATCTTCGTCTGGATGAACGCGTACTGCACGAGCCCGACCAGGCGGGCCGGGACGTTCGCGAACGGGCGCGACGGCCGCGCCACCGCAAAGACCCGCAGGTGGCGGGCCATCGCGAGCGCAAAGAAGATCGCGGCACCCCAGAACAGCGGGAAGACGAGCGGATACGCCGGAACCTCAGCGAAGGGTCCGAACATCAGCTGGTCGCGCCGTGGTCGTGCGGACCGGCAAGGGTTTCGAGCGCATGGTCGAGGACGGCCTCGATCGCTTCGAGCGACTCGAGGGCACCCGATGGACTGCCCGGAAGGTTGGCGATGAGCGATCGCCCGCGCACCCCGACGACGCCTCGCGACAGATCCGCGAATGGCGTCCTGGCGCGACCCGACGCACGCATGGCCTCGGCCAGGCCGGGAACCTCATAGTCGATGACGGCGCGGGTGGCCTGCGGCGTCACATCCCGTGGCGTGAGCCCGGTGCCCCCGGTCGTGAGCACCAACGGGTGACGCGCCGACCCATCGATCAAGGCGCGCTCGATCGTGGCGCGGTCGTCGGCGACGAGCGTTCGTTCCACCTCGAACCCGAGAGACTGGAGTCGCTCGGTCACGCCGGCTCCTGATACGTCCTCGCGGACACCCGCCGCGGCCCCGTCGCTCGCGGTGATCACCAGGGCCGTGCGGGTCTCGCCAACGCTCACGCCGAGCCCCGTCGCCTCGGCCCGAACCTTCCCGCGATGCGATCGCCCGGGTGTCGTTTCGGCCGGTCATCGACGGGACCAGGGGCTCGTTGCCAGGTGCCGCTCTTGCCGCCGGTCTTGGAGATCAGCCGGATACCCCGAATCTCCACGCCGCGCTCAGCCCCCTTGACCATGTCGTAAATCGTGAGTGCCGCGACGGATGCGGCGGTCATCGCCTCCATCTCGACCCCTGTCTGCCCAGTGGTCGCGGCCTCGGCGCGGATCCGGAGCACGCCGGCGACGCGGTCCGGGGTGATCGCCACCTGGAGGTCGGTGAGCGGGAGGGGATGGCAGAGCGGGATCAGCTCGCTCGTGCGCTTGCCCCCCATGACCCCCGCGAGCTCGGCCACGCCGAGCACGTCGCCCTTGGATCCGCCGCCGTCGATGACGAGGCTCATCGTCTCGGGCGAGACCGCGACCGTGGCCTCGGCGACCGCACGGCGAGCGGTGAACGGCTTGTCCGAGACGTCGACCATCCGCGGTCGCCCTGACCGGTCGACGTGCGAGAGCCGTCGACGTTCAGCGCGCGGTGCTGGCTTGTGGTCCATTCGATCCTCCGGTCGGTGGCAGTCGGTCAGGCGCCGTCCAGCCACCACAGGGTGACCTCGGCGCCGGCCGGAAGCGAATCGTCCGTTTCAGGGATGATGGCCAGCCCGTCGGCCAGAGCGAGCGCAGACAGGACATGACTCCCCTGCCCTCCGGCGAGGTTGACACGGACGCGGCCTCGTTCGTCCCGCACGGGCGCACCGTCAGCGGCCCGCTCCGCCTGCACGCGGAGGAATGCCCGACGGCCATGGCCCTTGGACACCGGCTCACCGAGCACGGCGCGATCGGCCGGGCGATGCAGGTCCGTGCGGCCGCAGAGTCGCCGGATGGCGGGACGCACGAAGATTTCGAAAGTCACTGCCGACGAGACCGGGTTGCCGGGCAGGCCGAAGACCGTGATCGGGGCGCCGTCCCCCGGTCGAGGAGCGACGCCGAACGCGAACGGCTTGCCCGGCTGTACGGCGACGCGCCAGAGGTCGACCCGTCCGATCGTCTCCATGGCGGTCTTGACGACGTCGTATGGCCCGACGGATACGCCGCCCGAGATGATCAGCACGTCCGCCCCGACCTCGATGCCGCCGCGCAGCCGCTTGAGCACGTCGGCGAGATCGTCGGCTGCGATCCCGAGATCGATCGGCTCCCCCCCGGTTGCCGCCACCTGGGCGCGCAGACCTGGGCCGTTGGCGTCGGGGATACCCGACGAGCCCAGCGGCTGCCCCGGGGCGCGGATTTCGTCACCGGTCGCGAGAACGCCGACCCGCGGGCGACGATGGACCCTGAATGAGTCGACGCCGGCGCCGGCGAGAAGGGCGATACCGGCAGCCGTGAGCACCGCCCCTGGCTCGAACAGAATGGATCCCCGACCAAGGTCGCTCGCCGCTTCGCGGACCGAGCCCCCGACTGGCACGGGCTCGTGGACGAGACAGGACGCCGGCAACGGGCCTGCGGCATCCCGGTCGCGGGGGCCCTGACGGCCGCTCGCCGCGATCGGCGTGGTGAGCTCGACGGGAACGACTGCATCCGCACCGTCGGGGAGGCGCGCGCCGGTGGCGATACGTGCCGCGGCCCCTGCCTCGATCACGACCCCCGGGGCGGCGCCCGCCGCGATGTCAGCGATGACTCGAAGCTCGACGGGCTCGTCCTCAGCGGCGTTCTCGGTGTCGGCGGCCCGGATCGCGTAACCATCCATCGCCGAGTTGGGCCAGGGCGGCAGCGACACCCGCGCGGTCAGGGTCTCGGCGACCACGCGACCCAGTGCGGCGGCCGTGTTGATGCGCTCGGAACCAACGGGCTCGACCGCAGCGAGGATCGCGTCGCGGGCCGCTTCCACGCTCAGGGGGCTGGTGGCCGCCGCTGCCGTCACCGCTCTGCCTGGCCGCTCACGGCCGGCTCGAGCCCGGCGCGGTCATGAGCTCCGGCGCCACGGCCCCTTCGTCACGCGAGTCCGAGCGGCGCCCGGCGACCACCCCGATGACGAGGGTGACCACGAAGATCACGATGCCCACGACGATCGCCGTCTCCTGCCAAAACACGAACGGAAAGAGCTGGACCAGCCGTTCCGAGGCCGGATCGAACGTGTACGAGCCCCCGGCAAAGAAGATCCGGTGAAAGAGCTCGAACAAAACGTCGAATGCGACGAGCGCGACGATTCCGACAACGGCCACCGCGCCAGCCAGCCCAAATGCTCCCCGGCGCACCGCCCGCCATGCTGCAGCACGCTCACCGAGCCGGCTCGTCAGGACGAGCACGACGACCGACACCGCCGCCAGGATCCAGAGACCGGTGAACACCGTCCGAACGTCGCGCATGTGGCCCCGCTCACGTTCGCCGAGGACCGGCCCCCCGGCGACCTCCACGTCGAAGTCCGGTGGCCCGAACAGCAGGTCGGCCAGGATGGCATCCGTCGCGACCTGCAGCTCCTCGGCCGTGTAGCCGGACCACGCAGTCGCGTTCGCTCGTCCCTGCTCGAACGCCACCCACTGCGGTGTGAGGAAGGGCAGGATCGCAACGGTCACGATGACGATCGCGGTTGCCAGCGCGACCAGGATCGAGACCGTGGGTCTCGCGACAGCATGCACCGGGTCATCCTAGCCCGTCGGGTCGCCTATTCGTCCTCGAGCGTTCTTGCCTGGTCCCACCAACCCTCGATCGTCAGATCCGAGGGTGGATCGACTTTGAGCTCCACCGCGGCCGCGTGCACCCGTGCCCTGAACGCGTCGAGCGGCAGCTCCAGGATCTGACGAAGGCCCTCGATGCCCGCCTGAATGAGCAGCTCGTGCTCCGCGGGGCCGAAGCTCGCGAGATTGAGCATCAACGCCTCGTCGCGCCACATGAGGACCTCATTCGTCGTGGCATCGAGCTGATCGGCCAGGTATTGGCGGCGGGTCGGGGTCTCGGAGACCTCCAGCAGGAGACCGGTCGTGAAGATCCCCTGGTGTTCGAGTCGATCAAGGTGAGCGGGCTCGATGCGGGTCAACTCATGGATCGGTGGCACGGGTCGGACTGGACCTCCATCGGCGGCGATGACCCCATTATCGGCACGGCGACCGACCGGCGCTGCCCGGCTACACCGGCCGCAGGTGCGATACGACCCCAGCCTGCTCGGTGGCGGCCGCGCGCAGCAGCACCCACGCCCGCTCCACGTGCCGCGCCTCTGTCCGCAGGTTGCCGACCGCGATCCTGATGGTGAAGCGGCCGGCCAGCCGCGTGTGCGACAGGAAAACGTCGCCCGAACGGTTCACGGCGTCCATGATCGCGGCGTTCGCGGCGTCGAGGAACTCGGCCACCTCCGGCGTTGCCGCGCGATCGGCGAGATCGGCGGGGAGCCAACGGAAGCACACCGTCGAGAACGGCACGGGTGCCATGATCTCCCAGTCGGGATCCGCCTCGATTGCGGCGGCCAGGTCGGCCGCGAGCGCGAGATGACGTTCGATCCGTCGCCGCAGCCCGTCGAGACCGAACCAGCGCAACAGGATCCACAGCTTGAGCGCCCGGAAGCGACGGCCGAGCTGCGGCGTGTACTCGTTGTAGTCGCGCACCGGGGCGGCGCGATCCAGCGTGCGCAGATACTCGGGCACGAGGCTGAAGGCCGCGCGGAGCTGCGGCATGCGCGTCGTCAGCAGGAGGGAGGCATCGAGCGGCGTGAACAGCCATTTGTGCGGGTTGATGACGATCGAGTCGGCCCGCTCCCAGCCGGCGAACGACGCCCGACGCGCCGGGAGCATGGCCACGACGCCCGCGTAGGCGGCGTCGACGTGCAGCCAGATCCCCTCCCGCGTGGTGATGTCCGCGATCTCGGCGACAGGATCGACCGAGGTCGATGACGTCGTCCCGACGGTCGCCACGACCGCGATCGGCCGGCATCCGCGCTCCCGGTCCGCGGCGATCGCGTGGGTCAACGCGGCCGGGTCCATCTCGAACCGCTCGTTGGTCGCGATCGGGACCAGCGAGTTGCGGCCAAGACCAAGGGTCATGCACGCCTTCTCGACCGAGCTGTGCGCCTCCGCCGACGCATAGACCCGGAGACCGGGCCCGAGGTCGTCGCGACCCGCCAGACCGCGGGCCGAGGCTTCGATGCCGGCCGCCTCGCGTGCAGCGGCGAGCGCGAGCAGCGTCGACGTGGACGCGGTATCGGTGAGCAGGCCGTCGAACGCCTCCGGGAGCCCGAGCGCATGGCGCAACCAGTCAACCACCACCAGCTCGAGCTCCGTCCCGATCGGCGACGTCCGCCACAACATCGGGTTCTGCCCGAGAGCAGCGGTCAACATCTCGCCAAGGATCCCGGGACCGGAGGCGGTCGTGGCGAAATACGCGAGGAAGCCAGGGTGTTGCCAGTGGGTGGCGTTCGGTTCAATCAGGCGCGCGTAATCCGCGAGGATCGTCTCGATCGGCTCGGGCGATTCCGGTGCCGACCCGGGGAACAGGGGGCGCAGCGAGCCGGGCTCGATGGCTGGAAACACGGCCCGTGCCTCGATCGTTTCGAGGTAGTCAGCCATGATGTCGACGACGGCGTGCGCGGCTGCCCGGAAGGCGGCCGGGTTCATGTCGAGGAGCGCGACATCGTCGATCGGCTCGGTCACCCGATCAGTCTATGACCTCGCTACGCGGAGCCGGGCCGCCGCCCTCCGAGCACGTTCGCCACGGCCTCCACGAGCTGTGCCGGCCGATATGGCTTGGCCACAAAGTCCGATGCACCGGTCGCCAGAGCCGTCCCCCGCTCTGCTGGCAGAACGCTCGCACTGAGCACCACAAAGGGCGGGCGGGGCAGTCCCTGCTCGACACCGTCCCACATCAACGACAGGCCGTTCCCATCTGGCAGCCGAACATCGAGCAACACGAGATCAACGTGGTTGGCGGCGAGGATGGTCCGGGCAGCCTCGAGATCCGCGGCTTCGAGAAGCACGAGACCCTGGAGTCGCTCGTCGGTCGCTCGCGCCAGCACCGCGCGCAGGAGCGCCCGGTTCGGCTCTTCGTCCTCGACCACCAGGACGACCGGTCCCTCGAGCATCAGTGACTGGCCACCGGGATGGCGTGGTCGAGCCAGTCGAGCAAACCGGCACGCGCGTCCTGGCCCTTCGCGACGATCCCGAGGATCTTCCCGTTGAGCCGCTCCTTCTGCTCGAAGCTCAGGTCATGCGCCGTACAGACCACGATTGGCAGAGCGGCCGTGCGCGGATTCTGCTTGAGCGCGGAGATCACGGCGAAGCCATCGACGTCCGGCATGACCAGGTCGCAGATGACGAGGTCGACGAGCTGCCCGTGCTCGGCCCAGTCGAGTGCTTCGCGCCCTCCCTTCGCCGTCACGACAACAACGCCTTCCGGCTCGAGCGCTCGGCTGATCAGGGTGAGCGCTGCCGTTTCGTCGTCGACGACGAGGACGCGTTTCGCCACGCCACTGGCATCATCGGCGGAGACGAAGCGCGCGAGGCAGCCAAGCAGCGCTTCGCGATTGATCGGCTTGATCAGGTAGTCGACGGCGCCAAGGGCCAGACCAACCTCGCGCTCTTCGACGACCGTCACGATGACCACGGGCACATCCTGCAGGCGCTCGTCTGCCTTCAGCCGGCGCAGCACCTCCCAGCCATCGACACCGGGCAGCAGGACGTCGAGAACGATCGCGGCGGGACGCTGCGCGAGCGCGGCGGCGATCCCCATCTCGCCGCTGGAAGTGACCCGGACGCCGAAACCTGCTCCCTCCAGGTATTCACGAAGAAGGCGGACGGCGCTGGGGTCGTCCTCGATGACCAGGATGTCTCCGTGGCTGGTCTCGGGGGAGGCCGTCGACTCCGATCCGACGCTCTGCGGACCGTCCGCGTCCACAGGTGCAGGTGCGACATCACCGGCAGGCAGGACGAGCGTGAAGGTGCTGCCCTGGCCCCGAGCGGAGATGAGCTCGATGTGCCCGTCGTGCGCCTCCGCCAGCCGTTTGGTGACCGCGAGGCCGAGTCCCGATCCCGGCTGCCGCTCGGCTGGATCCCCGACCTGGCGGAACTCCTCGAAGACCCGCCCGTGGTCCTCGGGCGCGATGCCCACGCCGCTGTCGCCCACGGCGATGCGGATCTCATCCGCGACACGTGACACGGTCACCCTGATCGACCCACCGTCGTGCGTGTATTTTATCGCGTTCGAGACCAGGTTGTAGATGATCTGGCGGAACCGGCCGCGATCCACGGTCACCTCGATCGACGGAGCATCCACCCGCAGTTCGAGGTTCTTCCGGTCTGCGAGTGGCCGCAGTCCGTTGACCGCCTCCGTGACCGCCAGGCCGAGGTCCACTGCCTCTCGTCGCAGCTCGAGACGACCCGCTTCCACTCGAGCGAGGTCCAGGACGTCGTTGACGAGCGTCAGGAGATGCTGGCCGCCTCGCTGGATGTGGTCGACCCACTCGATCGGCACGGTCACCTTGTCGCCGTCCCGGGGTTCCGTGGTCATGAGATCGCTGAACCCGATGATGGCCGACAGCGGCGTCCTGAACTCGTGGCTCATGGACGCCACGAAGTCGCTCTTCGCGGCGCTCGCCGATCGCAGCGCTTCGACTGTCGTCGCCAACCGATCGGCCAATGCTCGCTGCTCGGCCACCACGGTCTGATGCTCCGCCACGATGGCGGTCTGCGCACCGAGGGCGGACAGGAGCACAACATCCGAGGCATGGAAGAGCGCGCGATGCGTGGATAGCAGCACGAGCACGGCCGTCCCCTCCCTCTGGGGCACGTCGATCGGCACGACCGACAGGAACCGACACTCGGTGGCCTCCGCGAATGCACGACCAAGGGAGCCCAGATCTTCGGCCGGAATGTCCCACCGCGACCGTCCAGCTTCCACTAGGGTGTCGACGCCATCCCACGTGATCTCGATGCCGCGGGCAGTGGGTACCGTGGACGCCACGATCGTCACGTTGCCGGGGCGGATGCCCGTGATCAACACGGCTGAGCCACCCTGCATGCGAACGGTGGCCTCGACAAAGCCCAACCAGATCTCGGAAACGGGCGCGCTCGACCTGGCGATCAGCCCGCGTGTGTAGTCGACCGTCGTGCTTGCCTGCCAGATGCGGCGGATCGGACCGGGCGTGAGGAAGGCGAAGACATACCCGACACCCGCCAGCAATGCCAGGCCGGCACCGGCGATCCGCGAGAGCTCGGCGGGTGCGGACGCGACGGGCGCGACGACGGCTGCGAACAGAGCCGTGGCGAAGATACCGGTCGAGATCGCCGCCAGGCCGATCCGGATGGCGACGGGCCCTTCGCGGCGGATCGCCTCGAAGAGCAGGTAGATCGCGGCCGCCGCTTCGAAGGCGATGAACGCCGCAACCGCAACAACGGTCGCCACCGTCTTTAGCCCGAAGGTCGCGGGCGGGGCGGGCAACGCCAGGGCAGGCACCATGAGGGCGATCAGGATGATCGCAGCGCCGCGAATCAGCCCGTTGGGCACCGGTCGGACAAGGGACACGAGATGGAGCGTGAAGACAGGCTGCAAGAGCAGCAGCACGGCGCCGATGGTGCTCACGAGGCCGGCGCGTTCGCCGGTGGTCAACTCCCACGCTTCGGCGACGAACAAGACGGCAAGGGCGGAGAACACAAGCGCCAGGTCGCGGCTGACAGGGTCCCGCAGCGTGATGTACCGCCGGAGCGTGGCAACGAACAGGATCAGGAACAGGCCTTCGACGAGCCAGACTAGCCAGTCCATCAGGCGCGTCCCGGGCAAGACGAACCTGCGCGTCGGCGTCCAGACGACGTCGAACTGGACCGATTCACGTTCTTCGCGGTCGCGGTGCGCGACAGATTGGGCTCTGTCATCACCTGTCTCGTGGGCCGACGAAATGTCGTCGACAGTGGCCCGCAAGTGTCGGCCAGGCACGGCCCCCAAAGACGCCGACAAATGGGCTATCCGCACCCGGTACGATGGTCCCGGAGGCTGTTCTCGGACCTGCCCACGTCCGATCCTAGCAGGCGGTGGTGCGGCCAGATACCCCGGGACCGGCTCGCCGAGGGACGTGTCGTCAGGACTGCCGCCCAGCGTCGCAGGGCGCGCCAGCTTGGTTGTGGTCGGGGCGGCCGGATTTGAACCGACGACCACCAGTCCCCCAGACTGGTGCGCTACCAGACTGCGCCACGCCCCGACGCGTCTCGGAGTCTAGCAGAGGCCCGCTGGCCTACCGCCAACGGCCCTGAAGGGCGATGGAATGGTTCGACTCGAGGGCGAACCGGACGCTGATCCAGGCAGGTGTCTGCTGTCGCCACGAAAAGACGGCCGTGCCCTCGGGATCAGCGACACGGGTCGTCAAGCTGGACCAGCCGGTCCAGGTTCCGCCCAGGCGAGTGGCAACCTCAACATCGATGCGCCGGCCGGCCCCGTCCGGTCCGACGTCGGCCCGCCAGGTGATGTACCGGCCGGTGGGGGCGACGGGCGTCGTCAGCCCATACGCTGCTTCATCCGCGGGCAGGCCGACCTTCACGCCCGGTTGGCCGAAGGTCGGTACGGCGGTCGGCTCGCTCGTCGGCTCGGCCGAAGGCACAGTCGTCGGCTCCGGGGACCGCACAGTTGTCGGCTCCGCGGTCTGCACCGCGGTGGCTGCGGGCGACGGGACCGCTGTGTCCTCGGGCGATCGAGCGGCGATCGGGGGATTGGACGCACCGCCGCCGGACGACAGGGGTGCGCGCTCGGTGATCGCTGCCTCGCCGATGCCGGGCATCGGGCTTCCCGACAATGCCCACGCAACCACGGTCACCACGGCACCAGACAGGACACCGATGAGCAGCGATGTCCCGAGCTCACGGCCTGTCATCAGGGTGAGCTTAGCCGGCTTGCGTCATCAGTCGCGATTGGGGTGGAAAAGGGCGGAGCCTAACGATCCCCCCGCCGAATCGTTGTCAGGAGAAAGGGGAACAACGAAGAAGTGCTCTTCAACCTGCGCGACCGCCGCCTTTCCGAGCCTGACACGGACACCCCGTTCGATCATGAGCACGACGGTACCTGGGTACCGATGCCGCCCGTTGCGGCAGCCGAGATCGAGCGCCAAGGGTGGATCCGCCGCGCTGTCACCTACGCATGCCCCAGCTGTGCGTACGAATTGACCGAGAGCACACCGGTCCGGGCCGTAGACCTCAGGTCCGCGTAGGCGATCGTCCGACCTGGTTCAGAACCTCGAAGGACGACCGAGTCGCTCCACCCAGGCACCATAGTCGGCGAGCTCGTCCTTGGATTCACGCGCCAGCAGGTCGATCAGACA
>JBKKCW010000133.1:0-4291 GCA_046712485.1 Candidatus Limnocylindrales bacterium | reverse complement strand
CGGATGAGCGATCCGTCGATGATCGAGGGGATCATGGACGCCGTGTCCATCCCGGTGATGGCGAAGGCCAGGATCGGCCATTTCGTCGAGGCGCAGGTCCTCGAGGCGCTCGGCGTCGACTACATCGACGAGTCCGAGGTGCTCACCCCGGCCGACGAGTCCAATCACATCGACAAGCACGCGTTCAAAGTGCCGTTCGTGTGCGGCTGCCGCAATCTCGGTGAGGCCCTGCGACGCATCAACGAAGGCGCCGCGATGATGCGGACCAAGGGCGAAGCGGGCACCGGCAACATCGTCGAGGCCGTGCGCCAGCTGCGCGACGTGCTGGCCGAGATGCGACGCCTCCAAGGTATGCGCGAGGACGAGCTGTTTGTCGCGGCCAAGGAGCTCGGCGCGCCGTATGACTTGGTCAGGCAGGTCGCCGCCGAGGGCAAGCTCCCGGTCGTCAACTTCGTCGCCGGTGGCATCAGCACGCCGGCCGATGCAGCCCTGGTGATGCAGCTAGGCGCGGAGGGCGTCTTCGTCGGCTCCGGCATCTTCAAATCCGAGGACCCGGCGCGCATGGCCAACGCGATCGTGCAGGCCACAACGTTCTTCGATGATCCCAAGAAGATCGCCGAGGTCTCCAAGGGTCTCGGCGCGCCGATGCGGGGCATCTCGCTCGAGGAGATCCCCGACCAGGAGCGGCTCGCCGTTCGCGGCTGGTAGGGCGACGGACGCACGTCGCCAGCGGCCCAGCCCATGAAGATCGGTGTGCTCGCCCTCCAGGGGGCATTCCGTGAGCATCTCGATACGCTGCGCGCGATCGGGGTGGATGGCGTTCGCGTGCGTGAGCCGGCTGACCTCGACGGGGTCAGCGGGCTCATCCTGCCCGGCGGCGAGAGCACGACGATGCGCCAGCTGATCGAGCGGTGGGGATTGCGCGAGCCGATCCTGGATCTTGCCCAACGTGGCGCTCCGATGTTTGGCACCTGCGCGGGGATGATCGTGCTTGCCCGTGACATCGCGGGCGACGAGCCGCCAATCCTGCCGCTGCTCGACGTGACGGTCGAGCGCAACGCGTTCGGCCGCCAGCTGGACTCGTTCGAAGCGGACCTTTCGGTCCCGATCCTGGGCGATCGACCGGTCCACGCGGTGTTCATCCGTGCCCCGATCATCGAGCGGATAGGTCCCGAGGTCGACATCCTCGCCCGCCTCGACGACGGGCGGATCGTGGCTGTCCGCGAACGGAACGTTCTCGCCACAGCGTTCCACCCGGAGCTCGCCGGCGAGACGCGATTCCACCGGCTGATGGCGACGATGGCGGCCGAGCATGACGACCCCGGCGAGGGGTCGGGTCGGCGGCCGCATCCAACTCGGCGGGGGAGGCTCGAGCGATGAGCGCGCTCCGCGTACCGAGGAGCGCCGGGAAGGTCCGGCCGGCACGCCTGACCGATCTCGCCGCGCTCGGTGAGCTCTCCCGGCTGTGCCAGTCCGATGGCGCCGAGACGCGGTCGCTCGGCCTGCCTGTCAATGGGCCCCCCATCGGGATGTTCAGCCTGTTCCGTCTGCCGCTCGGCGCGTTCCGGCCGAACGACCTGATGTACGTCTACGAGGAGCAGGGGCACATCGCCGGTCTCGTTCGCGTCGAGCGCGAGTCGGTCCGCGACGAGTGGACGATCGTGGAGCTCGACGCCGTCGGGATGGCCAACGCCGGCGACATCCGGTACCGGCTCGTCCAGCTGCTCCTCCGCGAAGGCGCCAAGCGCGGCGCCGCACGGTTCCACGTCGCGTGCGCCGACGCTGACGACAACGTCGAGCTGCTGATGCAGGCCGGGTTCATGCGCTACGGCGAGGAGCGCATCCTCTTCCGCTCCAACGACCGACCGCTGCCCGAGCCGTGGACCGAGAAACGTGCGCAGGCCGCAAACATCCGGGTCACCGCCTCGGTTGATGCCCTCGCGCTGTCGCGCCTGTACGCCGTGGCGACGCCGCAACCCGTCACCAGGCTCGAATCCTATCGACTCGCCGACTGGGAACGGCAGGGGGGTCACCTGCGGGTGCCACGTTCCAGCCTGACGCCCATCCTGCGGTTCGCCGATGTCGAGGGTTTCGTCCAGACGGCATCGGACGGTGGGCGCGACGGCACGATGCTCGACGCCTATCTCCAGGTGGGTGTCGCCAAGGAAGACCAGCCGCATTACCTCAAGGTCGTTGCGCGGCCCGACGCGGATGTTTCGCAGCTGATCGACTTCGGGCTGGGAGTAATTGCCGCCCAGACGTCCCGCGGCGGCGATCATCGCCAGGACCGCGGAGTCATCGCGCCGGTCCGCACCTACGAATCGCCAATCGACCGCAGAATGGAGGACGCCGGGTTTGATTCGATTGCCAGCGTCACCTTGTTGATGAAGGAAACCCTCGTGCGCGTCGCCGAACCGGCCCTCGTGCCGGCCGGCGTTCGCTGATCGATCCGCTAGTGGAGAACGACGTGGGCAACGACGATCGCCAGCGGGAATCAATCGACGACCTCGACGCCTTGCTCACCTCGCTGCCGCCCGAGATCGTTGATGCGGTGCACGCGCTGCCCGATCGGATGGCGCTCATCGAAGTCGTGATGGATCTTGGACGCCGGCCCGAGGCGCGCTTCCCGGATTCGGAGACGGCGCTGCTCGATCGCGAGATCGTCGAGGCGGACCTGGCGTTCGTCATCGAGCACATCGGCACGTTCGGTGACGACAACCGCGCCGGGATCGAGCGGACGCTTCACCGCATCAGCGCGATCCGCAACCGGAACGGCAAGATCGTCGGGCTGACCTGCCGGATCGGCCGGGCCGTCTACGGCACGATCGACATCATCAGTGATTTCGTCGAGACCGGGAAGTCGATCCTGATCATGGGCCGTCCGGGGATCGGCAAGACGACGATGCTGCGCGAGGCGGCCCGCGTGCTCGCCGACAACATGGGCAAACGCGTCGTGGTCGTCGACACGAGCAATGAGATCGCGGGCGACGGCGATATCCCCCACCCGGCCATCGGCAAGGCGCGGCGGATGCAGGTGCGCACGCCGTCCCTCCAGCACGAGGTGATGATTGAGGCGGTCGAGAACCACATGCCCCAGGTCATCGTCATCGACGAGATCGGGACGGAGCTTGAGGCCGCGGCGGCACGGACGATTGCCGAACGGGGCGTCCAGCTCATCGGGACCGCCCACGGCAATAACCTCGACAACCTGATGCTCAACCCAACACTCTCGGACCTGATCGGCGGGATCCAGAGCGTGACCCTCGGTGACGAGGAGGCGCGGCGCCGGCGGACGCAGAAGAGTGTGCTCGAGCGCAAAGCGCCGCCGACCTTCGACGTCATCGTCGAGATCCAGGATCGCGAACGTGTGGTCGTCCACTCGGACGTGGCCGACACGATCGACGCGATGCTCCGGGGCGACCCGGTCGCACCGGAACTGCGTTGGCGTGACGAGGAGGGTGTCCATCGCAGCCAGGGCCGGCCGCGGCCGTCGCCACGCGAGCAGCTCGGCGCGGAGCGGTTTGCCGGGCTCGTCGGCGTCGGGTCACCGTGGCGGATGGAGCCCGGCTGGCGTGGTGAGGGCAGCTATCGCACCGGCGGCTATCGCGAGGCGGATCGTGGCGCCGGGTTCCGGCCGGGCTACCGACCTGGGGCAACCGGCGGTTGGCGCCAGTCACGCGGCGGCGCCGGACGGGAACCTGCGACGCGCGGCTCAGCCGCGGAGGGTGGCTGGGCCGGCACGCTCCCAGGTGAACGGTTCGCGGCGCATCCCAGCTCGCCGCTCGGCGGCGCACGGGCTGAGGCGCCGTTCGTTGCTGGCGACATCGCCGATCGCGGGCCGCTCGAACGTGGCGCCGCGCCGACCGCGGTCGAGACGCGAGCCAAGGAAGCCCGCGAGCTCGAGCGCCAGAAGGCATGGCGCGAACAGGCAAGCAAGGCTCTCAACGCGATGAAGGCCGAGGAGGGCACGGCGCCGGTCAACCTCGACGAGCTCGAGGACGACGATCTCGACAGGCTGCCTCTGGGCGCCGAAGAAGGGCCGGACGGCAGCACGGTCCTCGTCCCCGGCGGCTCGCCGCTGCCAACCCTTCGGGTGCTGCCGCAGGGGATCAGCCGGAAACGGCTCGAGCAGGCCATCCGCGACTTGCAGCTGCCCGTGGTCATCGCTCGGGACGTGGACGATGCGGACGTGGTCATGACCCTGCGCAACGAAAACAAGCAGAAGACGCCGCTCCTCCGCGATGCCGAGGATCGGGCGATGCCGATCTACGTGCTCAAGAGCAACACGATT
>JBKKCW010000132.1:0-28227 GCA_046712485.1 Candidatus Limnocylindrales bacterium | reverse complement strand
GCGTGATACGCGAGCGATACGGATCGTCCAGACTGGAGGTCGCGCGCCGCCGATCCTCGCCCGAGGCCGCGGCGACCCCGCGCCCAGACCGGAGGCACCTGATGCGCACCCTTAGAATCAAGGCCGTCGCCATCCTTGGCGCGCTGACGATCGGGCTCGCCGCCTGCGGCGGAGCCGCGCCGGGAAGCGATCCGGTGGGCACCGTCAACGCGGCCTTCAGCGCCGCCGAGTCGGGCGGTTTCACGGCCCTGACGCCCTTCGCCTGTGCTGCGAGCAAGGACAACATCACCGGGCTGTTCGGTGGTGGTGGCGTTGAAGAGATGACCGCCGCCGGCATCGATCCCAACGAGTTGTTCGCGGCAATGAAGATCGACTTCCAGGATGTGAAGGCCACCGAGAAGAGCCGCGACGGCAGCACGGCGGTCGTCCAGGTCAACGGCAAGATGGCCGTCCAGATCGACCAGGCCAAGTTCAGGGATGTCATGAAGAAGGTCCTGGAAGCCCAGGGCCAAGCGATTCCGGACGCCCAGCTCGACCAGATGCTCACGGCGATGAGCGGGTCGCTGACGACGGCCCAGGACATCGACGAGGAGGTCAACCTCGTCAATGAGGGTGGCAAGTGGCTCATCTGCGAGTGACCATGGCTCCCTGAGGGCGTTCGTGGAGGGTGGCGTGGCCAGAACGCGTGTTCCATATCGTGCAATTCCGCTAGACTACGCCCGTGCCCCAGGATCAGCTCGTCGTGCGTGGAGCGCGCGAGCACAACCTCAAGAACGTCGACGTGGCCTTCCCGCGCGACCGGCTGGTGGTCATCACCGGCCTGTCCGGCTCGGGCAAGAGCAGCCTGGCCTTCGACACCATCTACGCCGAGGGCCAGCGCCGCTACGTCGAGAGCCTGAGCGCCTACGCCCGCCAGTTCCTCGGCCAGATGGAGAAACCGGACGTCGATCAGATCGACGGGCTCTCGCCGGCCATCTCGATCGATCAGAAGGGCGCCTCGAGGAACCCGCGCTCCACCGTCGGCACGGTCACCGAGATCTACGACCATCTCCGGCTGCTGTTCGCGCGGATAGGCATCCCGCACTGCCCGAACGGTCACGCCATCGAGCGCCAGTCCGTCCAACAGATCGTCGACCAGGTGCTCGCGCTCCCCGAAGGAACACGGCTCCTCGTACTCGGCCCGCTGATCAAGGACCGCAAGACGGAGGGCGACCGTGTCTTTGACAGCGCTCGGCGCCAGGGCTTCGTCCGCCTGCGGGTCGACGGGGAGCTCGTCGACATCGCCGATGCGCCAAAGCTCGACAAGTACAAGCGGCATACGATCGAGGTCGTTGTCGACCGCTACATCGTTCGCCACGCCGAAGCACCCGAAGGTGCCCCACGGGCCGCGGATGGGCGGCCGATCGACGCGGCCACCGGCCACGTGATCCCGGATCCCGATGCCGGCCGGCTTGCCGACTCGATCGAGACCGCGCTGCGTCTCGGCGAAGGCGTCGTCCTCATCGCGCCGGCCCCCCGTGACGACGAGTCGCCGCAGTTCGCTGAGCGCCGGTACAGCGAGAAGTACAGCTGCCCGTACGACGACTTCACCGTCGACGAGCTCGAGCCACGCAGCTTCTCGTTCAACTCGCCCCACGGCGCCTGCCCGGCCTGTGTCGGCCTTGGGACCAAGCTCGAGATCGATCCCGACCTGATCATCCCGGATCGCTCGAAGAGCCTCGCGGCCGGCGCCCTTGTGCCCTGGGCGAGGATGCCGACGGACGGCTCCTGGCGGCTGAAGATCCTGGAGGCGATCTGCGGCTCGCACGGCTGGGATTACGAGGCGCCGGTGCGCGACCTGCCGGCCGACGCGATCGACTACCTGCTCAATGCCAAGAAGGACGAGAAGGTCGTGGTCCGCTACCGGCACGAGCGGGGCGAGAACACGTACAAGGCGACGTTCGAGGGCGTCGTCACCAACCTGGAGCGTCGGTACCGCGAGACGGACTCGGACTACGTCAAGACCGAGCTGGAGAAGTTCATGGTCACGCGGCCGTGTCCGGTCTGCCGCGGACGGCGTCTGCGACCGGAGGTCCTTGGCGTGACGATCGGCGACCGGAACGTCTGGGACGTCGCGACGTTGTCGATCACCAACGCGCTCGACTGGGCGACGGGGCTCGCGGCGGGTTTGACGGAGCGGGAGCGCACGATCGCGCATCAGCTGCTCAAGGAGATCGTGGCCAGGCTCGGCTTCCTCGTCGATGTCGGGCTCGACTACCTGACCCTCGACCGGACGAGTGTCACGCTGTCCGGCGGCGAGGCGCAACGGATCCGCCTCGCGACCCAGATCGGCACGACGCTGATGGGCGTCCTGTACATCCTCGACGAGCCCTCGATCGGGCTCCACCAGCGGGACAACGCCAAGTTGATCGCCACGCTGACCCGGCTGCGCGACCTGGGCAACACGGTGCTCGTGGTCGAACACGACGAGGAGACGATCCGGACGGCAGACTGGGTCGTGGACATTGGCCCAGGCGCCGGCGAGCACGGCGGGGAGATCATCGCCAACGGTCCGCTCGATGCGGTGTTGAACGAGCCACGCTCGATCACCGGGGCGTTCCTGCGCGGCGAACGAGCCGTGCCGATCCCGGCGACCCGCCGGCGCGGGAGCGGCAAGACGCTGACCGTGCGCGGCGCCCGTGAGCACAACCTGCGCGGCGTTGATCTGCAGGTGCCGCTCGGCACCTTCGTCGCGGTGACCGGCGTCTCGGGGAGCGGCAAGAGCACGCTCGTGACTGACGTCCTGTATCGCAGCCTGGCGCGCGAGCTCAACGGATCGCGCGAACCGGTCGGCGCCCACGACATCCTGCTCGGCGCCGAACACGTGGACAAGATCATCGAGATCGACCAGAGCCCGATCGGGCGGACGCCACGTTCGAACCCGGCCACCTACGTCGGGCTGTTCACCCCGATCCGCGAGCTGTTCGCGGGCGTCCCCGAGGCGCGGGTGCGCGGGTACACCCCGGGGCGGTTCAGCTTCAACGTCAAGGGCGGCCGCTGTGAGAACTGCAAGGGTGACGGCATCCTCAAGATCGAGATGCAGTTCCTGCCGGACGTCTATGTGACCTGCGAGGTCTGCGGGGGGAAGCGGTACAACCGGGAGGCGCTCGAGATCCACTTCAAGGGCAAGTCGATCGCTGACGTCCTCGAGATGACGATCGCGGAAGCGCTCGATTTCTTCTCGGCAGTGCCAAGCGTCAAAGCCAAGCTCCAGACGCTCAACGACGTCGGTCTCGGCTATGTCCACCTCGGCCAGCCGGCAACGACCCTGTCCGGCGGTGAGGCGCAACGGGTGAAGCTTTCGACCGAGCTGTCGCGACGGGCCACCGGCCGGACGCTCTACGTCCTCGACGAGCCGACGACGGGTCTCCATTTCGCGGATGTCGAGAAGCTCCTCGAAGTGCTGCATCGGCTCGTCGACGGCGGCAACACGGTGCTCGTCATCGAGCACAACCTCGACGTCATCAAGACCGCGGACTGGATCGTGGACCTGGGTCCCGAGGGCGGGGATCGGGGCGGCCAGATTGTTGGCGAGGGCACGCCCGAGCAGATCGCCCGGACCCGCGGCTCCGCGACTGGCGAATACCTGGCGCGGGTGCTCCGCGGCGACCCGCTCGTGCCGCTCTCGGACGTTACCTTCGCCGAGGAGGCCGGCCGCGGCCGGACCAACGGCAAGACCGGCCGGCCCGGGGTCCTGATCAAGCCGTCGGCCAAGCGGGCCACCGCGGCGGCGAAGGCCCGCTAGGCGCCCGGAGGATCAGCCCGGGATGGTCACGTCGATCCAGACGGCGCGATGGTCCGAGCTCGGCACGGGGAACCCGGTCCCCGTCAGGTAGACAAAGGGATCGGTCGCTGCCGGCCAGAAAACGCCGGCATCGACGATGCGGAGATTCTTGCGGGGCAGGACGTAGTCCGCCCGCAGGTTTCCTGGCCCGCTGCAAGGTGGCGGGGCGGCCGTGTCGCAGAAGTCGGCGGTGTCGAACGCGGGATCGCTCTCATGGATGTCGTTCAGCGCATCCTGCGCCACGGCCCAATAGGGGCCACCGGCGCTGGATGGCGTGACCTTCGTGTTGACCAGCGGATGCCCGAGCAGCTGCTGGATCGAACCGGGGATGCTGTCGCCGTCGAGCGGATCCGAGTTCTGATCGCCGGCGATGACGAACAGCGAACCCGGCTCGAGGCCACCGAATGAACCCTCATCGTCGTAGATGTACGACGCTCGGGCTGGACTGATGTAGTCCGCCCAGAACCGGATCTCGTCGTTGTTCCTCGTGCCGTTCCGGTCCTCCGGCCCGTCGAATACGGGCGGTGTCGGATGGCTCACCAGGAAGTGGACGACCTTGCCATCGATCTGGATGGGGACGTCCCAGTGGCTCTTCGATGAGAGCCGGAAGATCGCCAGTTCCGCAGCGGAGTACCAATCGGCAGGTGCCTGCGTGGCCGGGTCGTCCGGCAGGAGCGCGCCCGGCATGTCCTTCCAGAGGAAATGCTGGAATGTCCGGATCGCCGCCTCGTCGATGGGGAACCGTGATAGGACGACCATACCGAACTGGCCGGGGAAGAGGCCGAAGCCGAGACTGTCGTCGCCGTATGAGCCGTCGCCCGGGGTTGAGTCCGTCACCCCGTTGTTATTGAGGTCGAAGCCCGACGAGATACCAGTGTTCGACTCGGCGACGAACGAATATGGATAGTCGATGGGGGCGGCACCGTTGTGGGCGACCGCAAGATAGTTGTCGCGGAACGCGTCGACGAGGGGTCCGTCCGGGTGCGCCGCGGTCGGCGCGTAATAGTCGAATTCGTTGATCAGTAGCACGTCGGGTCGGATGCGCTGGATGATCTCCGCGACGGCATCGGCCTGCGCGTTCCCTGGCTGGGACATGTCGGTCAGGGCCCGGCCAGCCGCATTGCGGTTGAGGGACGCATTGAACGTCGCGAACCGCACGACGTCATTCGTGGCGCTGACGCTCGGCGGGACGGATGCCGCAACGATGAGGAGGCCCGCGAGGATCGCGAGCCGGGACGATCGGGGCAAGTGGCGCCTCCTTGATCTGTTGCACCAGGGCGAACCTGGTGGGATTGACCACTGGTGACGAGGTCTGTCACCGGCGTGGCCCGCGACTGTGCAGCGTTCACGATATCGCTGATGCCATCGGGTGGTTAACGCCCGGACAGCGGCTAGCATACGAACGTGCCAGACATCGACTTTGCGTTCCTCGCCGATGCGGCCGAGACCGTGCCGGGGCAGAAGTTCCACGTGCTCGGTGGCGGGATCGCGCGGATCGGGGGGCGCCGGTTCCCGCTTCGCCATCCGCACCTCGCGCTGATCATCGGTTTGCAGGTCACGGCGCCAGAGACAGATCGTGAGCACGAGATCCGGTTCGTCCTGCTCGACCCCGATGGAGGCGAGGTCGCCGGCGCCACTGGCAGCCTGTCGGCGCGGAGCCAGCGGGACGGCCGCGATGCTGTCCTGACCTTCTCGATCGATCTGTGGAACCTCACCTTTGCTGCACCCGGCGACTACTCGTTCCGGATCCTGGTCAACGGCTCCGAACGCAAGCGCCTGCCGCTGCTCCTGCTCAAGCCCTCGGATGCGACCGCCGAGGGCGATGGGATGGGGACGAAGCCCGCGGATGACTGACCACGCGGCTCGAGCATCGAGTCGGATCTCCAGGCACGAACGTCCGGCGATCGACGAGGCCGGCCTGGTGGCCGCCCGGCACGCGGACCGGATCGTTGCCGAGGCTCGCGCCCGCGGTCTGTCCCGCTGGGTCGCGTTCTTCGAATCGCTCCCGGATCGACTCAGGGACGAGGAACCCGCGGCACTCCGCTCGACGGCAATGCGCAGCCGCGCTGCGTACGGCGCCATGGACTCGGTCCGCGATGTGCTCCCTGCGGAGCTCACGGAGCCGTTCCTCGAGTCGATCGACCGGCTGCTCCGGGAGCTCAACCGGGAGGTGCACCGGACCCGGAGCTGAGCCCGAGCTCGTCTGCGCTGAACGCCTCGAGCAGGAACGGCGAAGGGATCGCCGGGTCATAGAGCAGCGTCAGGGAGCGCCGCGCCCGGGTCCACGCCACGTAGGCGAGCCGGCGTTCCTCCTCGTACGCTCGGCTCGGGTCCTCCGCCTCGGCAACCGTTCGGCCGCTCGGGAAGCGCCCGGCCTCCATCCCGATGATGACGACGTGATCGAACTCGAGGCCCTTGGTGCCGTGCGCCGTCGCGAGTGTCAGCGCCGCGTCGTCGCGTCGCAGTTCGGTGAGCCGGGTGCGCATCTCGTTGACGGCGACCCGGAGCTTCGCGACGTCCTCGAAGCCGACCGCCCAGGCGAGGAGCGCGGTTGAGAGTTCGACCTCTGCCGGCGTGGCTGCCCGGTCCCTGAGCATGGCGCGCCGGACCCGCGCCACGGCGAGAAGGGCCGAGTCAGCGGGCATTGCCTGCCGGGCGGCTTCACCGAGCAGCGACTCGAGCCGCGGAGCCTCGAGCAGGAGCTCGATCCGTGTGGCTCGGAAGGGCAACCGGAGTTCCAGCGCGACCGCAATGGCGGGCAACAGCTCCCGATTCGTCCGAGCGAGGACGGCACGAGTCGAGCCGTCGTTGGGCAAGGTGCGGATCGCACGTTCCAGTCGGACAGTCTCGTCGGCGGCGTCCGGGGCGAGCACCAGCGCTCCGGTCGCGGCCGGTGCGCCGCGAATTCGCTTCGCGAACCGCTCTGTGTTGCGCTCGACGAGCCGAACGGCGCGCTCCACGACGGGGCGGGGACAGCGGTAGTTCACCTCGAGATCTACCCGCCGGAGCCCGGGCAGCAACGCGCCCAGTCCGAGGATGCGCCGGACATCCGCCAGGCGCCACCCGTAGATGGACTGGTCGTCGTCGCCGACCAGAAAGATTCGGTTCGCCGGTGCGGCAAGTAGCAAGGCGAGCCGCAGTTGAGCCCGATCGACGTCCTGTACTTCGTCGACAAGCAACTCCTGGCAGCGTGCCCGCCATCGGTCGAGCAACGCGGCGTCCGCCTCGAGCCGCGCTGTTGCGCGTAGGATCAGGTCGTCGAAATCGAGACCACCCGTTTCGGCGACGGCCCGCTCGTAGGCGACGAACGCACGGGCAACAGGTCCGGCCTCCGTATCCGCGGCGACCTGGGTCGCGGTGACACCGAGCTCGACCTTCAATCGGGACACCATGGTATCCAGGCGGAGGATCGCGGCGTCGTCTGCCCAGGGCGCGACTGCCCGGAGGATGGCGGCCCGATCCGCGAGGGGCTCGACCGCCTCGCCAGCGTCGAGCAGGATCTCCCGCCCCAGGGCGTGAAACGTGCGGACCCGGACGGCGTCAGGTGGAACCCCCAGAGGCGCGAGCGCCGTGTCGAGTCGTTCCGTCATCTGGACGGCCGCACGCTTGTTGAAGGTGATCGCCCGGATCGACTCGGGCGGCGTGCCCGTCGCGATCAACCAGGCAGCGCGCGCTACAAGCGTCGTCGTCTTGCCGGACCCGGCCGGGGCGATGCACAGCCACGGTCCAGGGGGTGCGGTCGCGGCCGCGCGCTGGTCCGGCGCCAGCCGACTCAGCCGCTCCGCGACGGGTTCCGGGAGATCCACCGGCCGACCGTAGCAATCCAGGCTTGGCGGTCGCTTACCAAACTGGTGCTCCCGTGCACCGGTAGCCGTGATGTGTGCACGAAACGTTAACGAGCCGATGAACGCGGGCGGTGGTGGGGTCCGGTGCGGATCGGTAGCATTGCCGTCTGCCCGCGGCCACGTCGGCGCGCTGGGAGTCCGGGCCACCGGACGAGGTAGAGGTATCGAATGAAGCGACTCCGCGCAGCCTCAATCCTGTTCCTTGGACTTGCCATTGGGATTGGTGCCCCGATCGCCTCGGCGAACGCACCTGACGATGGAAACGCGGCGAACCGAGCCAAGACCACCACGATCCAGATCCTTGGCCTCAACGACTTCCACGGTCAGCTGGAGGTTGTTTCGCCGACTGCCAGCTCGAGCGGGCGGATTGGTGCGCTGACGGGCGGCCAATGTCTCGCCCCAGCTTGTGTCCCGGCAGGTGGCGTCGAGTACCTGGCAACACACGTTCGCAACCTGCGGGCCGAGAACTCCAACACGGTCTTCGTGTCGGCCGGCGACCTGATCGGCGCGACGCCGCTGTTGTCCGCCCTGTTCCACGACGAGCCGACGATCGAGGCCTTCAACCTGATGGATCTCGACTACAACGGCGTCGGCAACCACGAGTTCGACGAGGGGGTCGATGAGCTTCTGCGGATGCAGAACGGCGGTTGCCACCCAGTGGATGGGTGCGCGGACGGCGACGGCTTTGCCGGCGCCGAGTTCCAGTTCCTCGCCGCGAACGTGGCCTACAAGGACACCGGCGAAACGATCTTTCCGCCGTACGCCATCCGCGAGTTCAAGGGCGTGAACGTGGCGTTCGTGGGTATGACCCTCGAGGGCACGCCGCTCATCGTTTCACCGGGCGGCATCGCCAGCGTCAACTTCCTGGACGAGGCCGCGAGCGTGAACGCCCTGGTGCCCGTCCTCAAGGAGCAGGGCATCGAGACGATCATCGTGTTGCTCCACGAAGGTGGGAGTGTCGCTGCTCCCGGGAACGGCGCCGGTGACGTCAACGCCATCAACAGCTGCAACAACCCGACTGGCGCATTGCCGCCGATCGTCGAAGCGATGGACGACGAGATCGACGTCGTCATCACCGGGCACACCAACTGGGCGGTCAACTGCATCATCGACGGCAAGGTGGTCACCGGCGCCGCCGCGCAGGGTCGGCTGATCACCGACATCGACATCACGGTGAGCCGCGCCACCAAGGACCCCGTCGGTCCCATTCTCGTCAACAACCGGATCGTGACCCAGACGGTTCCCAAGGCGGCCGATCTCACCGCCCTGGTTGCCAAGTACAACGTGTTCGCGGGCCCAATCGCGGCCGAAGTCGTCGGGGAGACAACCGCCGCCATGGACCGCAACGCGCTGACGCCGGGGCGCGAATCGACGCTCGGCCGCTTGATCGCCGACGCCCAGCTCGAATCCACGTCGGGCGCCGGTGGGCAGATCGCGTTCATGAACCCGGGCGGTATCCGGGCGAACCTGGACGCTGGCCCGATCACGCACGGCGAGGCATTCGCCGTTCAGCCATTCAGCAACATCGTCACGACCAAGACGTTCACGGGCGCCCAGATCGAGGCCATTCTCGAGCGCCAATTCGTCACGTCCGCTGGCGGAACTCGAACGCTGATCCTGCCGGTTTCGGCTGGCTTCGAGTACACGTGGGACGGGTCAGCGGCTGCCGTCGGCAACCGGATCGACCCGGCCACGATCAAGCTGAACGGGGTCGTGCTCGACCCAGCCGCGACCTACCGGGTCACGGCGAACAACTTCCTGGCGGGCGGCGGGGACGACTTCCCGCCGTTCACGGTCGGGACCAACGAGCAAACCGGCCTGGACGACCTCGTTGCGCTCGAGAACTACCTTGCCGCACACAATCCGTACACGCCGTCAACGGTGCCGGTTCGGATCACCCGCGTGAACTAGAACCCGGCCGGAGACAACGGAAGAGGCCGGTCCGTCGGGCCGGCCTCCTGATGTACGCCGACATACATGTACGCCGACATACGAGGGCACCGCCAGTGGTCGGAGGCGCCCACGGATTCGACGTAGCATCCAACCCGTGACCCCCGAGCTCCAGTCCGCCCTGGCCAAGTTGCCCGACAAGCCGGGCGTGTACCTGATGAAGGACGCGCGCGGCGACGTCGTCTACGTCGGCAAGGCGCAGAGCCTGCGCAACCGCGTGCGGTCGTACTGGCAGAAGGTCCAGGGGCCGCTCGAGGGCCACCGGATCCGGGCCGTCATCGATCGCATCGTCGACGTCGAGGTGACCCAGACCGACTCCGTGTCGGAAGCGCTGCTCCTGGAAATGAACCTGATCAAGCGCTACCGGCCGCGGTTCAACGTCCGTCTCAAGGATGACAAGAGCTACCCGTACATCAAGGTGACGCTGCGCGACGATTTCCCGAGGGTGGAGCGCACGCGGAAGCTCGTCAACGATGGCAGCCGGTACTTCGGGCCATACGGCTCCGCGTCGAGCGTCGACGAGTCGATGAACCTCGTTCGCCGCCTCTTTCCCTTCCGAACGTGCACGATCGACATCAAGGACGGGCAGCGCGCGCTCCAGCGGCCCTGCCTCCTGTACCACATCAAGCGCTGCCAGGGCCCGTGCATCGAAGCGATCTCGAAGGACGCGTACACGGCGGATCTCGAACAGGTGCAGCTCTTTCTCGAGGGGCGACAGGAGTCGCTTGTCAAAGCATTGAACCGGGAGATGTCGGCCGCCGCCGACCAGCAGGATTACGAGCGGGCTGCCGCGGCGCGCGACAAGATCCGCGCCATCGAGCGAACGATGGAGAGCCAGAAGATGGAGGCCTTCGCCCGGATTGAGCTCGACCTCGTGGGCATGGCCCGTCAGGACAACCAGGCCGCCATCCAGCTGTTCGTCATCCGCGACGGGAAGATGATCGGTCGCGACGTGTACATGCTCGATGCAGCCAAGGAGGCGTCCGACGACGAAGTCCTGACGAGCTTCCTCGAGCAGTACTACACGCGAGCCGGCTCCATCCCGCGCGAGTTGTACGTGCCCACGGCGGGTCTCGAGACCGGGGTGCTGGAGGCGTTCCTCGCCGATCGGCGAGGCGGTCCCGTTCATCTACGCGTTCCGCAGCGTGGGGAGCGCCGATCATTGATGGCCCTTGCGACACGGAACGCCAGCGAGTCGCTCGCCCGCGAGCAGGCGCGCTGGCTGGCGGACCAGGGCAAGACGCTGGCAGCCCTGGAAGAGCTGGCCGGGACCCTCGGTCTGCCCGGGCCGCCGCTTCGCATCGAGTGCTACGACATCAGCAACCTCGGGGGCAGCGAGTCGGTCGGGAGCATGGTCGTCTTCGAGGACGGCAAGCCGCGCTCTGGAGAGTACCGGCGGTTCCGGATCAGGACCGTGAGCGGCCCGAACGACTTCGCCAGCCATCAGGAGGTGTTGCGTCGTCGCTTCCGGACCGTGCGAACAGGAGAGGAGGGGACCGAGGAGGAACGACGCTGGGCCATGCCGGACCTGGTGATCCTCGACGGCGGCAAGGGCCAAGTGAGTGCCGGGAAGGAGACGCTCGACGAACTCGGGCTTCACGACCTGCCGCTGGCGGGCCTGGCCAAGGAACGAGAGGAGCTGTTCCTGCCCGATCGGAGCGATCCGATCGTCCTGCCGCCGACGTCCCCGGCGCTCTATCTCGTCCAGCGGCTGCGCGACGAGGCACACCGCTTCGCCATCACCTACCACCGCGGATTGCGGGCGCGACGGGCTGTCCGCTCCGCGTTCGACGACCTGCCCGGCGTCGGCCCGAAACGAAAACGGGAGTTGCTCAAGGTCTTCGGCTCGATCAAGCGCGTCAGGGACGCCCCAGTCGAGCAGATAGCTGCAGTCCCGGGCATCAGCCGCAAGCTGGCAGAGCAGATCAAGGCCACGCTGGAGGCTTGATATGAGCGCGCCGCGTGATCGCGGCTCCATTCCAGTGCCATTGGTGCAACGGCCGACGACGGCGCCGAGATACCAGGCCGCGTGGAATTCCGGCCCAGTAACTGGTCTGACTCGTCGCCAATACCATCCTCGTGGGAGGAAATGACATATCTGACGGCGGATTGGTCGCCTACACCAACTCGGTTGGAGTCAGCGCCGACCGGGTCGGAGGCGCCAACGCGGGCACGGCGCGCGTGGGGGCGCGGGCATCTCATGTAATATGCCGCCTCGATGCGTAGAGCCGGCCCGATCCTCATCCTGCTCATCGGCGCCCTCGCGCTGCTGGTGGATTTCTTCCCGGGCCTGTCGCTGCCCAGCGCTGACAGTCCGGATGGCAGCTGGCGTCCGATCACGACCAAGCTCGGGCTCGACCTCGAAGGTGGTCTTCGTGTCGAGTATCAGGCGATCCCCGTGGAGGGCCGGACGCCCGGGCCAGGCGACATGGCTGTCATCAAGGACATCGTCGAGCGGCGCGTGAACCAGACCGGTGTCTCCGAGCCGTTGGTCGTGACCCAGGGCAGCGACCGTGTCGTCGTCGAGCTGCCGGGCGTCACCGATCCGGAATCGATCCGCCGGCTCGTGGGTCAGACGGGGCGGCTCGAGTTCGTCCCGCTGGGTAGCACGCCTGCGCAGGAGGGCCAGGTCCTGGACCTTGCGGCGACCCCGCCCCTCTTTGCGGGCGAGGAGGTCCAGTCAGCCACGGTCGGGACCGACCAGAACGGCCGCCCGGCCGTCGACTTCGTGCTGAAGGAGAACGGCGCGAGGCTGTTCGGCGACTACACGACGCAACACGTCGGCGAATACTTCGCCATCGCTCTCGACGGCACGGTCATATCGGCACCGACCATCCAGTCGGCGATCCCCGACGGTCGTGGGCAGATCACCGGCGGAACCGGTGGCTTCCCGCCGAAGGAGGCCCAGAACCTCGTCACGATCCTCAAATTCGGGTCGTTGCCGTTCCCGATCCAGGAGCTTTCGAGCGAGACGATCAGCGCCACCCTCGGTAGCCAGTTCCTCGCCCAGAGCCTGCTGGCCGGCTTGGTCGGGATCGCGCTCGTGGTCACGTTCATGCTCCTTTACTACCGGCTGACCGGACTCGTGGCGAGCTTCGCGCTCATCTACTACACACTCGCGATGTACGCGATCTTCCGGCTGGTGCCGGTGACGCTGACCCTCGCCGGCGTGGCCGGGTTCGTGCTGTCGATCGGCATGGCGGTCGACGCCAACATCCTCATCTTCGAGCGCATGAAGGAGGAGCTCCGCCTTGGCAAGGCGCTGCCCGCGGCGGTCGAGGCCGGCTTCAACCGAGCCTGGAACTCGATCCTCGACTCCAACGTGTCCAGCCTGATCACGGCGACGATCCTGTACATGTTCGGGTCGTCAGTGATCCGCGGCTTTGCCCTCGTCCTTATCCTTGGCGTGCTGACGTCGATGTTCAGCGCCATCGTCGTGACCCGAACGATCCTCCGAGGGGTTGTCCGCCAGGACTGGGCCCGGAAGGCATCCTGGTACGGGCTGCGCGACGACGAGTTCGCGGCGCTCGGTGCCGTGAGACCGACGACTCGACGCGAGGCGCGCGCGCGTGTTTGATGTCATAGGCAAGCGGCGCTGGTTCTACATCTTCTCGCTCGTCATCACCATCCCGGGTTTCGTCTTTATCCTCCTGACGCCCTTCACCGACGCCGGGCTCCAGTTCACGATCGACTACACCGGCGGCACGCGCTGGGAGATCCGGTTCGAGGATCCAGAGGTGACGCCCGAGCAGGTACGAGACGTCTTTGCCGCGGAGGGTCTCGAGGCATCGACTCTGAGCACGGGCTCCGGCTTCATCGAGATCAAGACCGAGCAGATCGTCGGGCTCCAGGAAGCCCCCGCCGCGACAGCCGCCCCGAGCGCCTCGGCCGCACCGTCCGGGTCTGCCGCACCGTCCGGGTCTGCGGCACCGTCGGCTTCCGCCGCGCCGTCTGCCTCCGCATCTCCGGGGCCGTCGGCGTCGCCCGGTGCCTCGCCTTCGGCATCCCCGCCGGTCGCCACGGGGAACACCCAGATCCCGACCGAAGGCGAGCTCGGGGAAGTGGCCCGCGCGCTCGAGGAAGAGCTCGGGCCGATCGCCGAGCAGCGAAGCCTGACGACGATCGGGGCGGTGGTGAGCTCCGACCTGCTCAGCCAGGCGCTCATCCTGATCATCGTCGGCTCGATCGGGATCGTCCTGTGGATCACCTACCGCTTCCGCGATGTCAAGTTCGGGATCACGGCGCTCGCGTCATTGGCCCATGACGTGATCGTCGTCGTCGGGATCTTCGCCATCCTCGGGACGTTCTTCAGCGTGGAGATCGATGCTCTGTTCGTGACCGCGATGCTGACCGTGATCGGCTTCTCGGTCCACGACACGATCGTCGTCTTCGACCGGGTCCGGGAGAACAAGGCCCGGCACGCGGGTGAGTCGATCGACGCAATCGTCAACCACTCCATCCTGCAGACCTTCGCGCGCTCGATCATGACGAGCTTGACCGTCGTCCTGACGTTGCTCGCGCTTTACCTGTTTGGCGGGTCAGCGATCAGCGACTTCGTCCTCGCGCTGCTGATCGGGATCATCTCCGGCACCTATTCCTCGATCTTCGTGGCGAGCCCGCTGCTTGTCGACTGGCAGCTGTGGGAGGACCGTCGACATGGTCGGCTCGTCGCCACCCGTGCCCCGCGTGTCCGGCGCCCGGTCTCCTGAGGGCCGACGCGACGTCTCGCCGTAAGTCGCGGTGAAGCGGCTCGTGGCATCCTGAGCGGTATGGTCGAGGCCCGCTTCCGCTGGATCTTTCCCGAAGCGGTCGGGCCGGCCCCCGGTCCGTCGGCCGCGGGACAGCGAGGCATCTCGCAGCGGATGGCCGGTCTCCTGGCGCGACGCGGCGTGACGACCCAGGCGGAAGTGGACGCATGGTTCGCCGACCCAACGGCCGGCCTGCACGACCCGGCGGTCCTGCCCGACGCCGCGCTCGCGCTGATGCGGATGCGCCTGGCCAGGGACCGGTCCGAAGTGGTACAGGTCTTCGGCGACTTCGACGCAGACGGTCTGACGGGTCTCGCCATCATGATGAACGCGCTCCGGCGGTTTGGCGTGGTGGTCGTTCCGTACGTTCCGAGCCGGCTGGACGAGGGCCACGGATTGTCGCTCGCGGGGATCGACGCCGCTGTCGCGTCGGGCGCGTCGCTCATCGTGACCGTCGACTGCGGGACGTCGAGCGCGCCGGAGATCGCGATCGCTCGCGAGCGCGGTCTCGACGTCATCGTGACCGATCACCACCGGGTCCCACCGACAATGCCGCCCGCGTTGGCCGTGATCAACCCGCATCGGCCGGACTCGACCTACCCGGATCGTCGGCTGACCGGCAGTGGTGTCGCCTTCAAGCTCGCGCAACTCCTCCTGGCGGATCTGCCCGGCGGTCCCGCGGATGCGCTGGACCTGGCGGACCTCGCGACCATCGGGTCGGTGGCGGACGTTGCGCCGATCGTGGGCGAGAACCGAGCGATTGCGCGTCTCGGCCTGGAGCAGCTCCGGCGCGCTCCTCGCCCGGGCATCGCCGCGCTGCTCGAGCGCGCCCACGTCACCCCCGGCGCAGTCGACCTGGAGACCGTGTCGTTTGCCCTGGCGCCGCGGCTCAACGCGGCAGGTCGGATGGGGGAGGCCATGGAAGCCGCGCAGCTGCTCCTGGCAGAGGATCCGATCGAAGCAGGTCGCCACGCCGATGCCCTCGAGGAGGCCAACCTCGCGCGCCGGGACCTGACAAGGGCAGCGGTCGGGGACGCCAGAGCACTCATGGACGGTACCGCCGAGGCAGCCAGCATCGTTCGGGGTCCCTGGCCGGTCGGCATCGTGGGACTGGTTGCGGCACGGCTCGTCGAGGATCGCGGGCGTCCGGCCGTCGTCGGCGCCGAGCTCGGGAGCGTGATCCGGGCGTCGTGCCGCAGCGACGGCACGCTGGACCTAGGCGCGGCGCTCGAGGCCTGCAGCGACCTGTTCATCCGCTATGGCGGCCACGCGGGGGCCGCCGGGTTCGAGATCCCAACGGATCGGTGGCCCGAGTTCGTGGGCCGGTTCCTGGCGTTGGCCGCGGTAGCCGCGCCGCCAGATCCGCGGGTGACCGTCGCGATCGATCTGGCTGTGCCCGCCGCCGATGTTGACTACACGCTCTTCCGGGAACTTGCGACGCTCGCCCCGTGCGGCCCCGGCAACCCGGATCCCCTCGTTGCCGTGCTCGGGCTGACCGTCACGCGGGTGCGGGCGGCCACCGGGGGCCACAGCCAGCTGACGCTGAAACGCGATCGGGATGTGCTCGACGGGATCGCGTTCGGGCGCTCGGACATCGCCGAAGTCGTCAAGGAAGGCGACCGCCTGGACGTGGTCGCGCGGCTGACGAGCCGCGTCTTCGGTGGCTTCGAGTCGCTCCAGCTGGACATCCGCGACGTGGCCACGGCCGGGAGTCATGACCAGGCAGCGGGGATCATTGCGGCGTCTGACAACGGTCCGCCCATTGTCGTGGGGATCGCGTGAGCCGCTCCGCAACGCGGCGCGGACCCCGACTTCGCGACCCATACGGTCTGCTCCCCGATCGATCGCTGCTGGCGCCGGCGCTGTCGCTGATCGGCCTGGTGATCGTCGCCTCGCTGACGCTCGGGTTCATGGGCGGGAACCTGCCGATCATCGGCTCGAGCAACACGGGCGCGAACCGGACACCTGCGCCATCCAACGTGGTCGTCGTGCCGGAGGTGACCTTCCCCGGGGCGATCGTCTACGCCAAGGCGGGCAACATCTGGGTCCAGGAAGGCGGCGACGCGCGCCAGCTGACGAGCGGCGGCCAGGACTCGATGCCCTCGTGGGCACCTGACGGTCAGTCGGTCCTCTTCATCCGAACCACGGAGGAGCAAGGGCTGTGGCCAGCGCAGGGAACGGATCGTCACTACCGGATGGACGTCCCCGCCTTGATGCGGATCGCCGTCGGCGGTGATGCCGAGCCGGAGTTGCTGCTGACCGGCCGGATCAAGCGCGACACCCGGTCATGGTTCTACTGGATACGCCAGCCCGTGCTGTCCGCCGACGGAAAGACGGTGGCAATGATCTCCGATGGGCCGGACCCGGCGGCACGTGACTCCGTGCTCCAGTTCTACGATCTCCAGACGGAGGAGCGGACGGTTCCGGACGTCCCGGAGAGCGTGCCGCTCGGCCACCAGGACCCATCGTGGCGCGACGACGGGAAGTACCTCCTCTACGTGCGGAACGGACGGTCGGGATCGCGGGGCGCGCCAGCTGTGTATCGCTGGGATGTGGCCAAGCAGAAGGCGACGCAGATCACCGGCGCGGGCTACCTGGAGCCACGGTTCTCGCCCGATGGGAAGTACATCGTGGCCACGCGAACGAGCGCCCTTGGCAACGACGTCGTGATCCTCGACGGCGCCCATGGCCGGGAGCTGCTCCGGATCACCGATGACGGTCGATCATGGGCGCCTGTGTGGTCGCCGGCCGGGGATGCGATCGCGTTCCTGCACATCGACGGGCTGATCGTGGATCTCAAGATGGCCACGCTGGAGGGCACCGGGCCGGATTGGACGGTCGGGGAGACACTCGACCTGACCGAGGTCTCCGGACTGGACGGTGGTTCGCGGCCCGACTGGTTCGTCGCCCCCGAGGACCTGCCGCCGTCGCCGGAGCCGACCGTGGCGCCGAGCCCCAGCGGCTCGATCGGCCCTTGACACCGAGCTACCTCGAACGGTTGGCGGCCCGGTCCGCGGCCGTCGGCAGTGTGTTGTGCGTGGGGCTGGACCCCGATCCCGCGAGCCTGCCCCACGAATTCTCGCGGGATCTCGCCGGCGTCGAAAGGTTCGCGGCCTTGATCGTCGAAGCGGCGGGCCGGTTCGCCGCGGCATTCAAGCCGAATCTCGCGTTCTGGGAATCCCATGGATCCGCCGGGATGGCCGCTCTCGAACGGATCCGGGCCCGCATCCCAGCCGACATCCCAGTCATCGCCGATGCCAAGCGCGGCGACATCACCTCGACGGCGGCGCACCAGGCGGTGGCGCTGTTCGACGGTCTGGGCGCCGATGCGGTGACCATCAACCCGTACGTCGGCGGCGAGGGTCTCGAGCCGTTCCTGTCCCGCTCCGATCGCTTTGCCTACGTCCTGTGCCGGACCTCCAACCCGGGCGCCACCGAGCTCCAGGGCCTCGTCGTCGAGGCCGACGCTGCGAACGATTCTCCGGCAGAGCCTCTGTATCTGCGTGTGGCCCGGCGCGCCGCGACCTGGCAACCGAGTCGGGTGGGCCTCGTCGTGGGAGCCACCGCACCGGACGAGCTCCGCGCCGTCCGCGACGCGGTCCCCGGCATGCCCATCCTCGTGCCGGGGATCGGTGCCCAGGGCGGCGATCTCGCGGCAGTCCTGGCCTTCGGTCCGGCGGTGGCCGGAGAGTCGGCCAATCGCGCCGGTCGGGGCCTCCTGGTCAACGTCTCGCGGGGCATCGCCGGCGCCGCGCTGGAGGGTTCGCCTGGAGCGCACACAGAGCTTGACGAGCGCCTTGCCGAGGCCGCTCGTCGCTGGGCAGGCCGCCTCCCTGTGCTACCCTAGCCGGCGCATCGACCTCCCCGGCGCGTCACGGCGCGCAGCTCGGTATCGCTGCCATCTCCCGCAGGAGCACCACCATCATGCCGACCCCCGGACCCCTCGAGCTGGTGATCATCCTGGTCATCGCTCTGCTGATCCTTGGCCCAGGCAAGCTGCCCGACGTGGGCGCGGCACTTGGCAAGAGCATCCGCGAGTTCCGCAAGGCCTCGTCCGATGTCGGGGACGCCGTCAAGGTCAACGTCGACACGTCGCCACTGCCGACCCCGGTGAGCTCGGCACCGGTCCCGCCCGCCGTGCCCGCCGACCCGATGCCTCCCGCGCCGGCCGGCACAACGCCCGCCGTGCCCGCCGATCAAACGCCACCAGTAACCGCCGGCACATCCACGGACTCGAACACGGTCGCCAGATAGTCGACTCGCTTCCCGCCGATCATGGCTGACGCCGACACGCTCCGCGAGACGGGCGTCCAGGCGCTTCCCGCGGGCCCCGGAGTGGATCCCACACCGCCACCTGCCGCGCCGACCGACGAGTCGGTCATGTCGCTCGTCGATCACCTCGGTGAGCTCCGGACCCGTATATTCCGGTCGATCCTTGCGGTCGGAGTCGGCGCCGTCATCGGCTTCTACTTCTCCGTCGACGTTCGGAACTTCCTGCTCGAGCCGTTGCCCGGTGGGACCGTTCAGGTGCTCGGCGTTGGGGATGGATTCATGATCCAGCTTCGGATCGCCATCATCACCGGCGTGATCCTGGCGATGCCCGTGCTGCTCTACCAGGTCTGGGCGTTCGTGGCGCCGGGTCTGACGCCCGAGGAGCGTCGCTCAATCCGACCCTGGATCCCGATGGCGCTGCTCTTTTTCGCACTCGGTGTGGGGATCGCCTACGTGGTGTTGCCCTATGCGGTCGGCTTCCTGCTCAGCTTCACTGACGAACGCCTCCGGGCGGAGACGGCGGCCGGGCCATACTTTGACTTCGTGACCACGACCTTTCTCGCCTTCGGTCTGGTCATGGAGTTCCCGATCCTGCTCGTTGGCCTGTCACGCGTCGGCATCCTGAGCTCGGATCGCCTTCGCGCGGCGCGTCGCTTTGTCATCCTTGCCATCGCCATCTTCTCGGCCGTCGCGACGCCGGGCGGCGATCTCGTGAGCCCGTTCGTGCTCGGCGGCACGATGTACCTGCTGTTCGAGCTGACTGTCCTGTTCATCAAGCGCAGCGGCCGGTGACCGACGGGGCGGGCGTCGCATCGGATGCGGGTCACACCCCGGTCGCGGCCCCGGCCGTCGTGATCCTCACCGGGCTGTCGGGTGGCGGGAAGACGGCCGCCGCGAAGCTGTTCGAGGACCTCGGCTACACCGTTGTCGACAACCTCCCCGGCGAGCTCCTGCCCGACCTGGCCGAGCTCGTCTCCTCGGACAGGCAGCGATTTGCGCGGGTCGCCATCGTCCTCGACGTCCGGGCGGGCGACGCGACGCTCGCCCTCGCGGCCATGCGCGGGGCGCTGGAGGGCCGTGGGATCCGACCGCGGGTCATCTTCCTCGAGGCCAGCGACGAGGTGCTGATCCGGCGGTTCAGCGAGACCCGCCACCGCCACCCACTCGGCGATGAGCACGGGATTGCAACGTCGATCGCCGATGAGCGGCGCATCCTCGAGCCCGTCCGGGCCGATGCCGACATCGTGCTCGATACTTCGGAGCTGTCCCTCCGCCAGCTGCGGGAGCGGCTCTTCGCGCAGCTCGCGACCGATGTCCGGGCCGATCAGCTCTCGATCCAGCTCATCAGCTTCGGCTACAAGTTCGGCGTGCCGCTCGAGGCAGATCTCGTCTTCGATGTTCGGTTCATGCAGAACCCCTATTACGTCGCCGAACTGCGCCGCCAATCGGGTCTGACGGACGAGGTCCGCCGGTTCGTGCTCGACCAGCCGGTCGCCGGGCGGTTCACGGCCTTTATCAAGGAGTTCCTCGCCTTCACCATCCCGGCCTACATCGCGGAGGGCAAGACCCGTCTGACGATCGGGCTCGGCTGTACCGGTGGCTTCCATCGCTCGATCGTGATCGGCGAGGAGCTGGCCGCCTGGCTGCGCGAGCAGGATTTCGGCCCCGTCGCCGTGTTCCACCGGGAGCTCGATCGGGCGTGAACCTGCGCCGCTGGCTGGCGCCCGGCATCGGGATCAAGCGCTGGCTGCTCGTCGTCTTCGCCGGGTTGCTGACGCTCGCCCTGGCGTTTGCCCATTTCCTGCGACAGGTGACCCGTGACCTCGAGCCCGGCGGGTTCGCTGGCTCGCTTGTCGACGCCCTGACCCTCCAGTTCCTGCCATTCGAGTTTCGAGGGCTCGTCGCCGGCTCGCTCGGCGCCGGACTCGTGGGTCTCGGCTCGTACCGCACGATCCTGGCGCTGATGGGTCCGCTCCACAAGGGCAGCAACGATCAGCCGCTAGTCGAGCTCATCTACCAGAAGCGGTTTCTCGCTCGCGGCCCGAGGATCGTGGCGATCGGCGGTGGGACTGGTCTCGCCGTGCTGCTGCGCGGGCTGAAGGAGCACACAAGCAACCTGACCGCGATCGTGACCGTGGCCGACGATGGGGGCTCGAGCGGGGTCCTGCGCAGCGGTCTGGGCATTCCGGCGGTCGGCGACATTCGGAACTGCCTCGTGGCGCTCGCGGACGCGGAGCCGCTCATGAGCGACGTGCTCCAATACCGCTTCCCGGACGATGCCACGGGTGACGCCCAGGGTCTCGCCGGGCACGCCCTCGGCAACCTGCTGATCGCGGCGATGACGGCCGTGGAGGCAGGCGACTTCGAGGAGGGGGTGCGGGCCATGAACCGGATCCTGGCGGTGCGCGGCCGCGTCCTGCCGGTCTCCTCGACACCACTCACACTCCACGCGCGCCTCAGAGACGGCGTGGTCGTCGACGGCCAGTCAGTGATCATGCGCACCTCCGGGATCGAACGCGTCTGGCTGACGCCTGACGCGGTGTCGGCATCCGAGGAGGCGATTGTCGCGATCGCGGAGGCTGAGCTTATCGTCCTGGGCCCGGGCAGCCTCTACACGAGCCTGCTGCCGAGCCTGCTGATCCCGAGCGTACGCGACGCCGTCGTCCGGTCAGCTGCGCCGCGACTCTTTGTCTGCAACGTAGCCACGCAGGTCGGCGAGACCGCGGGGTTTGACCTGGCGGGTCATGTCGAGGTTCTCACGGCGCATACCGCCCCGGCCCTGATCGACGCGGTGCTCGCCAACAATGCCTTCGCGGCGCAGACGCCGCCTGGCTGGGCGGCCGAACGAGTCAGGCTGCGCTGGCCACCGGACGTGGCACCGGTCCCGAAGCTGGTGCTCGACGACGTGGTCGACCCGGGGAATGCCCACCACCACGATCCGGCACGGCTGGCGGCGGCCGTCCTGCGCACGTTCGACCGCGAATTTCGGACCCGGCAGAAAACGGTCTCCCGGACGGCCTGATGTGAGCCGCGCCGAGCGCGACCTCGTCACGGCCTTGCGCGACGAGCTCGCGGCCGTCGACCCGTCCCGCTCGTGCGACCGCGCAGCCGAGGCCGCCGGGCTTGGCCCGGGGGCCCTGGATCGCGAGGCGTCTGTCGCGCGGCTGGCCATCCGCCTCAGACGGGGATCCGCCGGGGCCCCTCGGGCGGCAGAGCCATTTGACTGGGCGACCGCAGCGGACCATTGCCGTGCCGCGTGGCTTCGCGGACGGTTCCTTGCTCGCGGGTCGCTCAGCCTGGCCGGCGGTCGGACCCACCTCGAGTTCGTGGTCGACCCTGATGCGGCGCCGATCCTCGCCTCGCGTCTGAACGACATCGGGCTGCCAACGTCGTGGCGGCTTCGTCGGGGCCGGGGCGTCGTGACTTCCAAGAGTGGCGAGGCGGTCGGCACGTTCCTCCGGCGCCTCGGGGCAGCCGGGACCCTGCTCGAGATCGAGGCGCGCCAGGTCTCCCGTGCGCTCCGTGGCGAGCTCAACCGCGTCCTCAACGCCGAATCTGCCAACCTCCAGCGGGCCGTGAGCGCGGCCGGTCGCCAGCTCGATGCCATCGCCATCCTGGAGGCCGACGGTCGGCTCGCCTTCCAGCCACCGAGCGTCCGCCAGGTGGCCGAGGCGCGACGGGCGACGCCGGAAGCAAGCCTGGCCGATCTCGCCGAACGCCTCGGGGCGCATCGTTCCGCGGTGCAGCGCGCCCTCGAGCGCCTCGAGCGGTTGGCGACCGATCGAGACGAAGCGCCGGCGCGCGAGCACGCGCGAAGGTTCCGCCGCGCCACGGGGTCGAACCGTCGCGGGCGTCCGGCTCTGGCATGATTCGCGCGATGCGCGATGTGGTCGTGGCCGCGAACTGGAAGATGCATACCACCCCGACGGATGCCGGAGAGCTCGCCCGATCCATCGCCGGCAGGACGCGCGTCGAGGGCGTCACCCGGGTCATCTGCCCGCCGTTCGTCTGTCTCGCGGCGGTGGGGACCGCGCTTGCCGACGACCACGGCGACGTCGGCGTCGGCGCCCAGAACCTCCACCACGAGCTGCAGGGCGCGTATACCGGCGAGATCTCGGCCGGGATGCTGGTGGGTCTCGCGACCTGGGTGATCATCGGGCACTCCGAGCGTCGCCGCGACGCGGGTGAGACCGACGAGCTGATCAGCCGGAAGCTCGGTCGCGCGATCGACGGTGGGCTGCGTCCGATCCTGTGCGTCGGCGAACAGCTCGAGGAGCGGGAGCTCGGCCAGGCGAACCAGGTCGTCCGCCGTCAGCTCGATGGCGCGCTTCGCGACCACGATCCCGAACGATTGGGCGCGATCGGCCTCGTCATTGCCTATGAGCCTGTGTGGGCGATCGGGACGGGTCGGACAGCGAGCGGCGCCGATGCCGCGGCGATGGCAGAGGCCGTCCGGGAGACGCTCGGAGGACTGGGGTTCCCCGACCGAGGCGAGGCCGTCCCGGTGCTCTACGGCGGCAGCGTGACCTCGTCCGCGATCGACGAGTTCATCGCCGAGCCATCGATCGACGGCGCCCTGGTTGGCGGTGCGTCGCTCAAGCCTGACGAGATGGCCGGGATCGTCGCCCGGGCCGGCGTCACCGCGGCGGCCCGCGGACCGATGGCGTGACCGGCAGCCTACGTGCCGGTCTCAGGCCGCGACCAATCGTCCTGGTCGTGCTCGACGGCTTCGGGATCGGCCGCGACCCGTCAGCCGACGCGATCGCCGCTGCCGATATGCCCGTCTGGCGAGGGCTGCTGCGCGATTGGCCGCACGCCGCGCTCCGGGCGTCGGAGGATGCCGTCGGCCTGCCCCCGGGACAGATGGGCAATTCCGAGGTTGGTCACCTGAACCTGGGCGCCGGTCGGCCCGTGCTCCAGGACCTGCCGCGGATCGATGCGGCGATCGCGGATGGCACGTTTGCGACGCGACCGGCGCTTGTCGAGGCCTGCCTCGGGGCGGCACGGCCGCACGGTCGGCTCCACCTCGTGAGCCTGGTCGGTCCGGGCGGAGTCCACGCGAACGATCGCCATCTCGTCGCGGTCGCCGAGCTTGCCGCGGCGCTGGGCGTCCCGAGCGTCCGCGTTCACGCGTTGCTGGATGGGCGGGACACGCCGCCGCGTTCGGCGGTCGATTTCGTGGCAGAGCTCGAAGCCCGCCTCGCGGTGGCGCATCCCGACGCGAGGATCGCGACAGTTGGCGGACGCTATTACGCCATGGATCGCGACGGTCGATGGGACCGGGTGGAGCGCGGCTACGACGCCATCGTTCACGGAGCAGGGGAGCGGGCCGAGTCCGCGACGGCCGCGATCCTGGCCGGGTACGCCCGTGGCGAGAACGACGAATTCGTGGAACCGACCGTGATCGACGGGATGGACGGCACGGTCCGCCCGGCTGACCCGATTGTCATCTGCAACTTTCGGGCGGATCGGGCGCGTCAGCTTGCCCATGCCCTCGCGGACAAGACATTCGAGGGGTTCGACCGGGCATCGCCCGCGGGTGTGCCCGCCCCCCCGAATCTCCGCGTCGTGACCATGACCGACTACGAGGCGGGGCTACCCGTCGAGGTCGCGTTCCCGCCCGATCAGTCGCGATCGCTCGCCCAGGCCTTCTCGGAAGCGGGCTGGCGACAGTTTCACGTTGCGGAGACCGAGAAGTACGCGCACGTCACGTACTTCTTCAACGGCGGCGTCGAGCCCGCGTTTCCGGGCGAGGATCGAGTGCTCGTGCCAAGCCTGAAGGTCGCCACCTACGACCTGGCGCCCGAGATGCGTGCAATCGGCATCACCGACGAGCTGGTGACCGCGATCGTCTCCGGGGAATACGACTTCATCGTTGCCAATTACGCGAACCCCGACATGGTCGGCCACACCGGCCGCTGGGAAGCGACTATCGCCGCGCTCCAGGTCATCGATGCGTGTCTCGCCCGGATCGTCGTCGCGATCAACGCGGTCGATGCCGACAATGCCGGGGGCCCTGGCGCCCTGCTCGCGATCACCGCGGATCACGGAAACGCGGACGAGCTCCGTGACGCGGCCGGCAACGCGGTGACCGCCCATTCGCTCAATCCCGTGCCGTTCGTGCTCGTCGGTCGCTCAGCGCGCGGGCTCGAGCTCGCCGATGGCGTGCTCGCCGATGTGGCGCCTACCCTGCTCGAGCTCGCGGGGCTGCCGCGCTGGGACGGCATGACCGGTCGATCGCGCATCCTGTGATAGCATCCGTCGCCGAACGATCGGAGGAACCTGACTCGTGAATCCCCTCCTGGCGATCGGCCAGATCCTGGTGAGCATCGCGCTCGTTGCCGCCGTCCTCCTGCAGGCGCGCGGGACCGGCCTGTCCGGCACGTTCGGCGGCGATTCGGCGGTCTACCGCAGCCGTCGCGGAGTTGAGCGCCGCCTCTGGCAGTTCACGATCGTGCTGCTCGTCCTTTTCGTGGTCTTCTCGATCGCGTCCTTCGTGCTGGCCCCCGATACTGTCTGACGCCGTGGCGCCATCCCGCGCCACCGGCCTCGTCACTGCGGAGCGCCGTTGACCCGCACCGACACCTTCGTCGTCGGAGCCCTCGTCCTGGTGTTCGCGATCGTCGCGGGCCTGGTCAGCGCCCCGGCGCTCACGCCGCCGTCCGCATCCGTCGCGCCGTCGGCCAGCCCCGAGGCGTTAATGACGCGGCCGTATCGGGAAGGCGTCCTTGGCCGGCCCGTATCGATCAGCCCGCTCACCGCGCGGACGCAGGCGGACCGTGACCTGGTCGCGTTGCTCTTCCGCGGTCTCGTCAAGAACGGGCCACCCGGTACGCTCCTGCCCGACCTTGCCGAGTCGTGGACCGTCGATGCGACCGGTGCCATCTGGACGTTCCAGCTGCGCGAGGATGCGCGCTGGCACGACGGCGAGCCGGTGACCCCCGACGACGTGGTGTTCACGATCCGCACACTCCAGGACCCCGGGCACACCGGGCCAGCCGCCGGATCGTGGCACGACGCGACAGTCGAGGCTGACGGCGCACGGGCGGTCACGTTCACGCTTGCCAATCCCCTGGGCGGGTTCCTCCAGGCCGCAACCCAGCCGATTGCCCCGGCCCACCTCCTCGCGGACGTACCGGTGAGCGACCTGGCGGACCACCCGTTTGGGCAGCGGCCGATCGGCACGGGGGCGTTCGCTCTGGTGGGCCTCGATGGCGACACCGCGGAGCTCGTGCCGGCGGGCAGCGTGATACCGGCCGAGACCATCGAACCTGTGCCCGAACCCACGGCGTCGGTCGGCGACTCCCTGGCGACTCCCGCGCCGACGGCTCGACCCAACGAGACGAGTCCGCACCTCGCCGGGATCGAATTTCAGTATTTCGATGATTCCGGTGCCCTTGCCGCGGCCTACCGTGAAGGAGCGCTCGACGGTGCATCGGGACTGCCGCCAGCGGTAGCCGGCGAGCTCGCGGCGACGCCTGGGAGCCGGATGCTGCGGTATCCGGGCTCGACGCTGACGGCGGTGTTGTTCAATCTCCGCGCGAACCGGCACGTGTTCACCACACCGGCAATCCGGACCGCCTTCCTGGCCGCGATCAACCGGCCCGCGCTCATCGAGGCGGCGTTCGCGCGGGTCGCCGGTGCCGCCAACGGACCGATCCCGCCGACGTCGCCGCTGTTCGATCCATCGGCCGCCGATCCCGTCGCGTTCAGCCGAGACGCGGCCCAGCAGGGACTCAAGGACGCCGGCTGGAAGAAGGCCGACAACGCGTGGCGCCGGGCCACCGACACGAAGCCGTTGACCTTCGAGCTGCTCAGCCCGGACGCGGAATCCAACCCGGGTCTGTTCGCCGCCGCCGCCGCAGTGGTCGCGGACTGGCGGTACATCGGGATCCAGGTGACCCACGTGCCGCTCCCGCCGGCCGAGTTCGTCACCGAGCGCCTGGCCACGGCGGATTTCACGGTCGCCGTGGCGGATGTCACGATCGGCCTCGATCCCGACCTGTACCCGCTGATGGCTTCGAGCCAGACCTTGACCGGCGGCTCCAACATCATCGGGCTCCAGGACCCGGCGCTGGATGCGCTCCTTCTGGCCGCCCGCAAGCCCGCTTCACCTGCGGATCGAATGGCGGCGTACGCGGCGCTCCAGGCCGAGCTCGCGAAGGGGATGTACCTGTTGCCCCTGGCCTTCGCCGACGAGCCGATCGTCGTTCGGGACACGCTCCAGGGACCCCGAATCCGGCAAGTTGCCGATCGGTCGGATCGATTTTGGGATGTGCTAACATGGCGCCTCGCCGCAGACCGGTAGCCGGTCGTGGGTCCGCGCCGAGGTGGCGGAATTGGTAGACGCGCTAGCTTCAGGAGCTAGTGTCCGCAAGGGCGTATGGGTTCAAATCCCTTCCTCGGTACCATCCCCTCCTCCGTGAACCAGTCGTTGCGGTGACACCTCTAGCCCAGGTGGCGGAATTGGTATACGCGTACGTTTGAGGGGCGTATGAGGCAACTCATCCGGGTTCAAGTCCCGGCCTGGGCACCACTTCGCTGAACGCTGACGACCGCCGGATCTCCGGCGGTCGTTATGCTGTCCCGGGCGGTTAGCTCAGTTGGTCAGAGCACCTCGCTTACACCGAGGGGGTCACTGGTTCGAGCCCAGTACCGCCCACCACACGTTGCACGCCACATCGACGGCTGCCGCGGCTGTCGTCCGCAGTCCAGGCAGGACGTGCGAGTAGTGTCCAGCGTCATCGCGATGCTCGCGTGGCCGAGACGCTCTGAAACGATCTTCGGGTGGATGGTGCAGGAGCAGGCTCGCTTGGGCGTGCCGCAGATCATGTCAGCGGACATGCCCAATGTCGGCGACATTCAGCACGCGCGACACGAGCACGCCGCCGCACTCGCAGCGACAGACGTGCGGGCCGTCGGCCAGCGTCCAGCACGTCGTGCATTCCGCAGGTGGCGCCTCAGTAGTTGTCGTTCGAAGCCCCCGTTTTATGTGTGCGAGTCGCAGGCGAAAGGTCTGGGCGCAGCCGTCGTTGGGGAGCTTGTGCTCGCGTCCTGCGACGCTGGATTTTGGACGAGCGACAGCTCAACCCACGGCCTCCGCTCGATGTGCCCGTTCGCGGCCGTCCGGACGAGGTGCCCGAGGCGCCCGAACAAAACGACAAGGCACCCTGGGCGACCAAGTCCTTGACCCGTTGGAACCACTTGCCGGCCACGTCCAACGGGACGCACACCCAGAGGCCTCCGCGGCGGAGCGAAGGTGCTAGGTCGCTGCGCTCATCGAAGTACTCGTTGTGGCGGTCTCGGCGAGACAGCGCCCCGAATTGGATCGCGATGCCGGAGATTTCGCCGAGGTCCGGAAACTTGACGGCACTCACTGGTTCGGAGACGCGTCAGCCCCAGTCCCATGCCCTGAGCCGAGGCGTACTGAGATTGCAATTGCGTTGCAACGCGCCCAACGCGGTGAACCGATCGGTGTCTGGCTCCGTATGCCCTTGAGTCCGGGGCAATTGCAAGGGAGAACCGCCACCATGAACCGAAGGCTTCTGAGCGCCATTACCGTTGGCCTGCTAAGCGTCGGCATGTTCGC